>JBAPWO010000297.1:0-33076 GCA_049283735.1 Candidatus Dormiibacterota bacterium | reverse complement strand
GTGATCTGCAAGGTCGACACCATCGGGCTCTTCCAGATCGAGTCGCGCGCCCAGCAGCAATCGCTGTGGCAGTCGCAGCCGCGCTGCTTCAACGATCTGATCGTGCAGGTGGCGATCATCCGCCCCGGTCCCATCCAGGGTGATGCGGTCCATCCCTACCTTCGCCGCCGCCAGGGGCTCGAGCCGGTGACCTATCTGCACCCCAAGTTAGAGCCGATTCTGGCTGAAACGTGCGGGGTCGTCCTGTATCAGGAGCAGATCCTGCGCATCGTCATGGAGATCGCCGAATACACCGCCGGTGAAGCGGACCGATTTCGCCGTGCGATGAACCGGCACCGATCACGGGTGGAGATGGAGGAGCTGCGCGCGGGTTTCATCCGTCGCTGCGTCGAGCACGACCTCGATGAGGCGGTGGCGCAGCAGATCTTCAAGAGCGTCGCCGGATTCGCGGAGTTCGGCTTCTGCAAATCGCACGCCGCGGCATTCGCGCGCACCGCGTACGAGACGGCGTGGCTGCGTCTCACGTACCCGGCGCACTACACGTGCGCGCTGCTCAATGCACAGCCGATGGGCTTCTACCACCCGTCGGTGCTCGTCGACGACGCCAAGCGGCATGGGGTCAAGATCCTGCCGGTCGACGTCACGAAGAGCCGGGCACGCTGCCTCGTCGAAGCCGTTGGGCCGGCGGAGTTCGGGATCCGGCTCGGTTTCGCGTACGTGCGCGGGCTGGGCCCGTCTGCGCGCGCCGCCTGCGATGACGCGGTGGCCGCCGGGGCCAACACCTCGGTGGCCGATTTCTGGAGGCATACGCTCCTGCCCCGGGTCGCGATGGAGAACCTCATCCGCGTCGGCGCCTTCGACGCCGTGGCCGCCGGCCGGTCGCGACGCCAGCTGCTCTGGACGTTGAAGGAGACCGAGGACTCGCTGCCACCCCGGAAACGCCGGAGAGGGACCGTCGCGCCGGCCGATCAATCGGTCATCGCCGCGGCGGTGGTGACCGGTCCTCCACGGGGCAGCGGCGCGATCGCCGGCAACCGCCTCGGTGACGCGCCGCACGCACCGCACGATCCGAGCACCGACCCGGTGCCGCCCCTGGTATCGCTTCCAGCGCCGCCACCGCCGCTGCCCGAGATGGACGAGCGCACCCGGGTGAACATCGAGTACGCGCTCACCGAGGTGAGCACCGGGCCGCACCTGGTGTCGTTCATGCGCGAACGGCTCACCACGCTCGGGTGTGTGCCGCTCGGCAAGGTGCGCGACCTCGCGGACGGCACCAGGATCCGCGTCGCCGGACTGGTCATCACCCGCCAGCAGCCGTCGACGGCGCGCGGCTTCCGGTTCTTCACCCTGGCCGACGAGGATGCCCACCTCGACCTGGTGTTCCGGCCTCCGGTGGTGCAACGCACCCTCGAGGTGAGCCGCCATCCGCTGCTCATGGTCGACGGCCGGCTCCAGGTCGAGCACGGCAGGGTCAACGTGCTCGTCGAGACGGTGACCGCGCTCACCCCGGACGGCGATCCCATAGCCCGCCCGGGCCCGGCGCCACCCGAGACCGGTTTGCCCGGCTCCCACGACTACCGCTGACCCCAACTGCGATCGCTCTACGCGCTGGATCCGACCGTGACACATCCGTGACACTCCGGCAGCAGTGCCCTGACGTCGCTCGTGCGGCCGGCGACCGCCGTCATAGGCTGCGGGCATCTCGATGACTACGCCGCGCGCCGTGCGTGATGGGAGACGATGACCGATCACACCCCCGAGGACGGTGGAACTCCGCCCCCGTTCAAGAACGTCGAGGACCAGGCGCACTTCGAACGCGCCCCGGCGCCGCGCGAACCTGTGCGGGACAGCGGCGATCCCAACCTCGCCTTCGAGGCTGCTCCGCGCACACCGCTCCCGCCGGCCACCACCCCCGACCCTCGGGCACTGAGCTCCTCGCCCCCCGCGCCGTCGGGACCGGTGGCGCCGTTGCCGTCATTCGAGGCAGTCCCCAAGCCACCCCCGTCGGCGGAGCCGCCGTTGAAATTGCCCGCATTCGAGGCCGTCCCGGCCTCGGTCGCCGTCGCCCAGCAGCGACTCTCGAAACCCACCATCGGGATCCGTCCAGAGGCCGTCGACGTCGCCGGCCCATTGAGTCCCGGCGGTTCCGGATGGAACATCCGCCGACGCGAGGCGTGGAGGCCGAAGCGTGGACACCCAGCGCCGGCGGGCGGCCCCGCCTGGCAGACCAGGACGCTCCCGAACGCCAACCGAGATCGATCGGCGTGGATGGTGCCGGAAGCCAAGCGGATCCGCACGATCTCCCGCCGTCGCGTTGTCGGGACCGCGCTGGTGTTGGTGCTCGTGGCGATCGTCGCGTTCGCCGCCTACCTATGGTTTGCCGGGCAGGCACATCCCGCTCACACCAGCAGGACTTCGTCGCCGGTCGGCGCGCTCCCCGCGATCGACATGTCGGCGACGGCATCGGGGTCGTCATGGACGGTGCCAACCCGCTGACCACGATCCCGCGCCGATGATGGCGAACCAATAGGAGTTCAGGCCGCGCATCGATGGGTGGCCCACCGCGCACCTTGGCCGACAGGTGATCGAGGGGCAGCGCCAGCACGAGAGTAGTGGCGATCTCCTTGGCGCTGGGCGGGCGCACCTCGGCCCAGCGACCCGGCAGCGCCTGCTCCACATTTTTCCTCCTGTGGAGATCTCCGGTGGGTATGGGTCCTCAGATGGCGGCTCGACCGCCGGTGACAACGATGGACTCGATCGTCGGTGGAGATTGAAGCGTCTGCAGGACGACGCAGTAGCGCTCCGTCTTGTCGCGTAACGCCTCGAGTTGCTCCGCACTCGCTTCGGGCGCACTGATATTGAATTGCAGCCGGATGGACTCGAATCCCACTTGAGCGCCACGCACCAAACCGAGAGTCCCACCGAGGTCGAGATCACCTTCGACTGTCACCTGGATCTCCTCGGTCGGGATCTCCATGGCGGCGGCCACCATCTGGCATGTCAACTGCGCGCATGCTGCCAGCGCACCAAGCAGGAGGTCGCCGGAACAGGCCGCAGTGCCGGACCCGCCGACCCCGGGGTGCGCCTGCGCCTGATACATCGCCCGCCCCAAGTCGACCGAGCATGAGATCGGCACGTCGGTCTGGCCGCCCCGCGCCACGAGCGTGATCCGCGAGGAAGCCGGATCCTCCCGATAGCGCTCCTTCAACGGCCTCTGAACTTCTCGAAGATCCATTCGACTCCCTCGCTCGCTACCCCTGCGACCTAATGACAAATTGGGTGCGCCAAGGACACACCGCGTCTACCCTCAGCGCCGAGTTGGACTCCGGTACGGCAGCAACCGGCGCTCGTAATCATGCAGCGAAACCGAGGTAGTCGTCGGATCCGTGCCGGAGTTCGAATAGACGATTTGGGGGGGCCGATTGTGCTCCCGTGCGCTTCCCGCCACGAGCGCATGAAAGTCGTTTGTTTCGCATGAACGTCAAGGTTGGCGCGCTCGCGAGCGCTGCTCGACTCCCATTAGCATGCAGTGGTGATCGCTGAGCGCGCCCTGTCCGATCGCCTCACCGGCATCACCGACCGCCGACGCATCGCCGTGGTGCAGGTCCGCGGCGCGATCGGGGGCGCGGCCCGCACCGATGATCTGATCCAGGCGCTCGGCCATGCGCGCCGGAGCGCGAGGATCCGCGCCGTCCTCCTCGAGATCGACTCGCCGGGCGGCACCGCGATCGCGTCCGAGCAGCTCTACGTCGCCGTGCGGCGGCTCGCGGCAGGCAAGCCGGTGGTCGCATGGATCAAGGGTGTCGGAGCCTCGGGCGCGTACTTCCTAGCGTGCGCGGCGACGCGAGTGCTCGCGTTTCCAAGCGCGCTGGTCGGGTCGATCGGCGTCATCAGCGTTCGCCCGGTGGTGGTCGATGCGCTTCGCCGGGCCGGCGCACGCGTCGTTGTCACCAAGACCGGCCCATTCAAGGACCTGGGCGCGCCCTGGCGAGAGCCGAGCGACGAGGACCAGGCGCACGAGCGCGAGCTCGTCGATGCCATCTTCCGGCGCTTCACCGGCGCGGTGCGAGCGGCCCGCGGCTACGACGACGAGTCCCTGGCGCGGGTCACCACCGGCGAGGTGTGGCTCGGCACTCGCGCCGCCGAGCTCGGGCTGATCGACGGGCTTGCCGATGACGAGGACACCGCCCTCGAGGCTGCCCAGGACCTGGCATCGCTGCCGCATCACCTGACGGTCAGGCTCGGCGGGCGACGCACGCTCCTGCAACGGCTCGGCGTCCCGGGCGCCGGCATGGGCCCGCCCGGCGAACGCTGGCTGGTGGAGATGGAGAGCTGGCTCGGCACCCCGAGGCTGCGCGCCTGAGAGCCGTTCCGGTCGCAATCAGCGGGCGGCGCCGCGGCGGCGGTCGAGGCTGAAGAGCACCACCACCAGGACGACGAGCACGCCCACCAGTCCCCCGATGATGGCCACCCCCGGGATGCCCCCGGCGGCCGCTGGGGGCATCGTGCCGCTGCCCCCCGGTCGCACCGCGGCATAGTCACCCAGCTGGGTCGAGGTCACCTCGAAGGTGTTGCCGCAGCCGGCGTTCAAAGTGGAAAGCGGCACCCACGAGGTGCCGTTGAAACGATCGATGGTGGGCGCCGGGATCGAGGTCAGGCCGCGCAGGATGATGAACACGGCCAGCGATGGCGATGGCTCGAGCTCGGCGCCGGACGCATCGACCGCCGAGAACCGGTAGACGTTGCCCTCGATGCTGCCGTTCGGGGGCTTGACGGCGGGCGCCGGCACCGGGGTGATGCTCACGGTCACCGGCGTTGAGTTGTCGAAGGTGCCGGCTTCCATGAGGATCGTGGCCTGTGGCGGGGTCTCGCCGGTGAGCACCTGCGACGGGGGGAAGGTGGCGGCCTTGGGAAAGGTCTTGGTCGCGGGCTGTGGGGCCGGACTGCCGCCCAGGGTCACGTAGGGGTTGGCGATGCACTGCCCGTCGTAGATCGGCGGCGAACCGGCGGGAAGGAACCGCCAGACCAGTGTCAACGCAACCACCGAAATGAGGATCGCCATCCAGCCGCGTCGCGCGGTCACAGCAGCCACCCGCCCGCGAGGTCGGCGATGACGTGGGCCACCGCCGGGGCGAGGACGCCGCCGCTCACGATGCGCAGCCCGCCGAGGAGCATGCCGGCGGCGAGATCGAGCGGCAGCGAGCCGGTCCCGTAGAGGGGCACGTGCATCGCCGCGAACAGCAGCGTGGTGGCGACCAGGGCTCCGCCGTCGCCACACCAGGATCGGACGGTGTCGAAGAGCGCCCCACGCAGCGCCACCTCCTCGCTGACAGCCACCAGCGTGACCACCGGAGTCCAGAGGGCCAGACCCGCGTTGATCGGGGCAACCTGGATGCCCGGGCCGCCGTGCGCGACAAGCCACGCGGCGATCAGCGCGCCGCCTCCGGCAGCCCCGAGCGCGATGGCGGCGCTGCTGGGTCGCGCCGGACGCCATCCTGCGGCAAGCGCGACCGCGAGCAGCGCAACCGCGAACCCAACACCCGCCGGCATCGAAGCGGCCGTATCGGGCGCGCCGAGGGCGCTCCGCAGCCCGGCGGCGGCGGCAATCCCCGCGAGGCACAGCGCCGAGCGCGTCGCCAGACGCCCGCGGATCATGACCTGATCGCGTTCGGAAACCACCGCCCCCGCCGTCGTCGGACCTACCTCGCCGGTCCGGGCGCGGCTCGCGCCGGAGCAACCTCAGGCCGGTCCGGCTGGTCGCTCGAGGCGGCGGTCAGGAGCGGCTCGATCGCCGCCACCGCCAGGGTCGCGGTCTCGAGTGCGGCCGCCTCGAAACCACCGGGTGCGAATCGCTCGCACACCACCACCGCGACGACCTGGTCGTCACGAACCACCGGGAGCAGCAGCCGCGAGGCCGTCTCGATGTTGGATCGCCGCTGCGCGCGGTACGACGCTGCCTCGGTGACCAGGACCGGCCGCCGGTGGGCGATGACGTGCGCGAGCAGGCCCTCGGGCAGGCCCGAGGAGGCGTCGCCCCGCGCCGGAAGGAGATACGCGCGGTCTGCACCGACCTCGTCAGCGAGGCGGGCGAGCCCGCCCTGCACGCCGTGGTCGATTGCGACCGACGCCCACATTGACGGGGTGTGGTGGAGGTGCGCGCGGTTGACCAGGCCGTTCAGCAGCATCGCCACCACTGCCGCAGCGAGACCGGCGATGACACTCGCGACGCCGATGTCGAGGAGCACGGCGAAGACGCAGAACATGACGCACCCGCTCAAGAGTGCGAACTCCAGGTAGTGACGCGGCCCCCGGCCGCCGCGACGCTCGTCCCCGAAGGTGAGGCGCCAGTTCATCGCGGTGTTCCAGCCCGCGCTCAGCCCGAAGGCCGGGACGAAGGCGATGAGCGGGTTCAGACGCACAATCCCGGCGAGGATCGCAAGCACAGGAAGGAATACGCACAGCCCGCTGAGCCCGACCAGCCCGAACTTCCACACCCGTGCCGATCCCGGGACGTCGAAAAAGAGCGACCGGAGATGGCGCACGTAGAGCAGCCCCTGCCGGGCCGTCGCCTTGCTCACTCCTTCCGCGCGTGGTGCCTGTGTCACCGGGACATCGACGACCTGCAGGGCGGGCACGCAGACGAGGAGCTCGAGGAGGATCTTGAATCCCACCGGCCGGAACTCGATGCCGTCGATCAAGGCGCGCCGGCAGAGGAAAAAGCCCGAGAGCGGGTCGGAGCTCTGACGCGCCTCTTTGAACAGCAGGCGCGCAACGTCCGTGGCAGCGCGGCTCACCAGACGTCGCACCGGGGTGCCGAGGCCCTCATGGCTCCCGCCTGGCGCGTAACGGCTGGCGACCACGAGGTCCGCGCCGCGTTCGGCCTCGCCGAGCAGCACCGGGATGAGCTCCGGCGGATGCTGCAGGTCGGCGTCCATGACGCACACGTACAGCCCGCGGGCCATGTGCAGCCCGGCGACGACCGCCGTGCTCAGGCCCCCCTTGCGGTCGGCTCCCTGACGGAGGAGGCAGCGGATCGGCGGGTTGGACTGGGACAGGTCGAGGAGCAGATCCCCGGTGCCGTCGTCGCTGTCGTCGACGAAGCAGATCTCGAACGGGGTGGCGGCAAGGGCGGCGGTGACCCTGCCGACCAGGGGCTGGATGTTGTTCGCCTCGTTGCGGGTCGGAACGACGAGGCTGACGACTGGCGCGCCGCCGCGCGGCCGTTCGGGGGTCACGGGCAAAGAATAGGCGCGAAACCCCGCGACGGCGAAACGCCGAGCGGTCGGCGGTCGCGCGAATCGCTCAGAGGCCGGCCGCGACGAGCAGCGCGATCAGGATGAACAGCAGCACCGCGTCGGGCAGCATCGCCAGCGCGACCGCGACGAACGGGGTAACGTCGAACACCGAGTGCACCGCCAGCGCAGTCAGGTAGAGAAACCAGGCGAGCAACGGCAGGGTCAGCCAGGCGATCAGCGACTCGGCGACGCTGCCGGCGCCGGCGGCGGCTTCGATGACCGACAGGACGCCGTAGGCGATCCAGGGGATGAACGTGAATCCGCTCACCGCCAGGTAGCGGCGCCACCGGCCCGAGCGTGCGGACAGTCCGGCCGCGGCATCGATGATCAGCGCGGCGGCAACCCAGTAGACGAGAAACAGCAACGGGAGCAGGAGCGACGCCACCGTTCCCGCACCACCCCCGCCCCCGATCTGGTTGGCGAGCAAGCCGAGCAGGAGCGCGATGACCGCGCTGCCCACGACCGCGGCGAAGCCGAGCGCGAGGCGCGGCGAACTCGCGAGTTCGGCGAAGCTGCTTCTCGGCCGGACCACGACCCCGATCACCGTCACTGCACAACGGTAGACGAAGCACCCGAGGTGCGACCCGGGGCGCCGGGAGTAGCGCCGCACCCTGTTATACTTGCTTAGGTCAATCTGACCTAAATCCACAGACCCTGTGCAGACAGGACAGGTGGCGGGTGATCACAGTAGAGCGGGACGTTGCGACAGAGGACCGGGCCAGGCTTCTGGACCGAATCGAGCGGTTGCGACACGAGCGCAACGCCGTGATCCTGGCGCACAACTACCAGCGTCCGGAGGTCCAGGACATCGCCGACTTCGTCGGCGATTCGCTCGGTCTCTCGCAGCAGGCAGCCGCCACCGACGCATCGGTGATCGTCTTCTGCGGCGTCCATTTCATGGCCGAGACCGCGGCGATCCTTTCACCCACGAAAACGGTGCTCCTGCCCGATCTCGAGGCAGGCTGCTCGCTTGCGGCAACCATCGACGCTGACCAGCTGCGCGCGTGGCGGGCTCAGCACCCCGGCGCGGTCGTCGTCTCGTACGTCAACACCACCGCCGAGGTCAAGGCCCTCTCCGACTACTGCTGCACCTCCTCGAACGCCGAGGCGGTGATTCGATCGATCCCATCGGATCGGGAGATACTCTTCTGCCCCGACATGTTCCTCGGCGCCCACCTGGAGCGGGTCACCGGTCGCAAGTTGCACGTCTGGATGGGGGAGTGCCACGTGCACGCCGGCATCGTCCCGGAGCGGCTCGACGCGATGCGCCGCGAGCACCCGGACGCCGAGTTGCTCATCCATCCCGAATGCGGGTGCACGTCGTCGACGCTGTATCGCATGTCCTCCGGTGACATCGCCGGCCCTGCAACGGTGGTGACCTCAACCGAGGGCATGGTCAGGCGGGCGGCCGATTCCCCCGCGTCGACCTTCATCGTGGCCACCGAGGTCGGCATTCTCCATCGCATGCGCGAGCAGTCGCCGGGCAAGCAGTTCCTGGCCGCGTCCGAGGCCGCCGTCTGCCCCTACATGAAGAAGATCACCCTCGAGAAGGTGGCGCGCTCCCTCGACGTCATGGGACCGCGAGTGACGGTCGACCCTGCCGTCGCCGCCCAGGCGAGGGGCGCCATCGACCGGATGCTCGCGATCGCCCCGACCGGCGCTTCCCGGATCTCGACCGCGGCCTGAGCGCCGGCACGTCCACGAGGCTGACGCCTATGTCAGCATCCCTCGCGTGACCGATCCCGCTCAAATGCGCGAGCTCCGAACCGGTCGTGCGTGACCGGCGATGGGCAAAAAAAAGACCGGAGGGGGAACCCTCCGGCCTTTCAGGAAGGGAATGAGTTTCACACGTGGGCAGCCTGCGAACTGCGGGCCTTGACTGTACCCCTCGCCTCTCAGGATAGCAGTAAAGGAACCTCCAATTCTTGTAAATAGATGTCAACCGAAGTACTGACCTCAGAGCCTAGCAAAGTCGAGAGCGACGGCGGCATGCCGCTGGTCCGGGCGGGGCTTCGGGGGTTCCTGGACCTGGGGCGCTTCGATGTCATCGCGGTGATCGCGCTCGTGCTGGTGGCGTTCGGGCTGCGCGTGGCCAGCCCGATCTTCCCGGACTTCCTGAGCGGGGGCGGGACCGTGAGCGCGCTCGGGGTCGGCTACCCGACCACCCGCGGGTCGAGCGCCGAATGCACCCAGGTACCCGTCGGCCCGCCGGGGGTGGTTGCCGGCGTCAAGGTCAGCCACGTCGATGTGAGCGTCTGCGGCTATGTCTTCGACGAGATCTATTTCCCGGTCGACGCCGCCAAGGACCTGCGCCAACCCGCCGAGTCGTACTTCGATCCCGAGCCGCCGCTGGCCAAGCTGCTGATGGCCCCGCCGATCGCGTTGTTCGGCTTCAACAGCTGGACCTGGCGGCTGAGCACGACCCTCTTCGGCAGCCTGCTCGTCGGAGTCATGTACCTGGTCGCGCTGCGCCTCCGCCGCGATCGCTTCTTCGCCCTCGTCACCGCGGCGTTCATCTGCTTCGACGGGCTTGCCTTCGTCGAAGCGCGCACCGGTGTCATCGACATCATCGCGATCTTCTTCGTGGCGCTCTTCTACTACGTGTTCCTGCTCCACTGGCAGGCGCGGACCCGCGCGCAGTGGCGCGCCACCTTGTACGTGATGGCGGGCATCGCCGGACTCGCGTTTGCGGCGAAGCTCACAGCGCTCGCTCCACTGGTGGTGGCCGGTGGCCTGATCGTGGTGCGCGGGATAGCCCCATACCTCGCCGGTTTCATTCCCTGGCTGCGCCGCATCGCCGGGCCGGGACGCGCCGAGACGATCATGTGGCGGCACGCTGCGGGCTCGCGCGCGATCCTCCATTACATCGCCGGCGGCCTCATAGCGCTCGCCATCTTCGGCGCGTCCTTCTCGCGCTACGAGACGATCCAGCACCAGGACGTGTACTTCTTCACGAGCTGCAATCCCGCGGTCCCCGGGTTGCCCGGGACGCCGAAGACGCTCAACGTCCCGGTGGTGCACGTCGGATCAGTGCCGGTGCCAAACCCCGTCGAGGCGATCGACAACATCGTGCAGATCACCGCGGCGTCGCTGCGTTACCACGCGGAGGAATGTCACAGCCATCCGTACTCCTCGCTCTGGCTGACCTGGCCGATCATGGAGCACCCGGTGCTCTTCTACGCGACGTCCCAGCCGAACAACGGGCCGGTCGCGGAGATCACCGACATGGGCAACCCGGCGATCTGGTGGCTCAGCATCCTCGCGCTGCTGTTCTGCGTGTGGCGGATGACGCGCGGGCCGAACTGGTGGCGCCTGCTGGTCGCGCTCATCGGGCTCGGCTCGCTCGCCGCGATGATCATCCTGTACCAGGCGGCGGTCCGCTATCACAACCCCACCAACTTCAACACGTCGTACACGGCGGCGCAGTTCACCGCGCTCTTCCATCAGCAACCGTCGTCACAGTACGAGATCGCGCGAACCTCACCGGGTTTCGGGTTTGTGGTCGCGTTCGCGGGCATGTTCGTCTTTGCGGCGCTGGTCGCCGTCTGCGCGGTGATCTCACGACGATTCGTGCCGGCGTTCATCGTGCTCGGGTACATCGCGTCATGGATGATGTGGGTGCCCGGCAATGAGCGGCGAGTCCTGTTCTTCTATCACGCGCTCGGCATCCTGCTGTTCACCGCGCTTGCGCTCGCGTACGCGCTGACCGCGCTCCGGGGCGTCCGAGTGCCCATCGGCGGCCGGCGGATATCGCTGGCGCCGGTCGCGTACGCCCTGGTCGGCAGCGTGCTCGCCGCATTCATCTTCTTCTACCCGATCTGGACTGCCATGCCGCAGAGCCCGGCCGACCAGCAGATGAGGATCTGGGTCGACGTCGGGTGACCGCCTTGCTCGTCGTCCTCGACGCCGCGATGACGCTCGCGGCCGGAGCAGCCCTGTCAGGCCTGGTGCGCACCCACCTCACCCTGATGGAACGCGCGCTGATCGGCATCACCGGCGGGCTGCTGGTCGGTACCGCCGCAACCTACGGGCTCTCGCTGCTCGCGGGCCTCAGCATCGCGACCGTCCTCGCCGGGCCGGCGCTCGCGCTGGTCGTGGCGCTCGCGGTGTCCTTGCTGACGGTGAATCCACGCGCGACGTGGCACGCGTCGTGGGTGGAGTCGAGGGACCGCTGGGCTCAGCGCAGTCCCTGGTTCTCGATCCTGGCGATGGCCGGTGGTGGGGCGGTGGTGATCGCGATCTTCGCGCACACCGTCTACTCGGACGCGGGCGGACTCGAGGCCGGCTATCCGACGGTGTGGGCGGACTGGTCGCAGCACCTGACCACCGCAGCGAGCTTCGCGTCGGGCAACAACATCCCTCCGGTCAACCCCCTCTTCAGCGGCACCACGTTGCTCTATCCGTTCCTGCCCGACTTTCACGCGGCGACCTTGACCACGCTCGGTCTCGCCCCCGGTCTGGCGCTCGCGATTCCAGGCGGAATCCTGGTCGCGGTCATCGCCATGCTGGTGGTCGCGCTGGGGCGGCGCCTCGGCCTCGGCACCGCGGCCGGCGTGATCGCGGTGCTGATCTGCTTCATCGGTGGCGGCCTCGGGTTCATCGGCGCGTTCTCCGATGCATGCAGCAGCCACGGATTCAGCGCGACGCAGTGCACGCTGCAGTACGTCGTGACCCATCCCGGTACGGGTGTGTCCATCGTCGCGTGGACGCTGCACGACCTTCCCGGCACGATCGCCGCGCAGCCGCGTGCCTATGACGGGCTGCCGTCCGACGGGGGCACGCCGCCGCTGCCCAACATGCAGTGGTACACGCCGCTCATGGCGTGGTGGCTGCCACAACGCACGCTGCTCTTCGGCTTCGCCGCCGCGATCTCGGTGCTGCTGCTCGTGCTCGCCGGGGCGTCGTCGCACGGTCCCAGCTGGGAGCCGTTCGCGCTGGCCGGGGTGCTCATCGGTCTGCTCCCGATCGTCCACGTCCAAACCCTGATCGCGTTGTCGATCCTGCTCTTCGTGCTCTTCTGGCGCAGACGGCGGCGCGATTGGCTTGCGTTGCTCGGCGTCGCGGTGGTGCTCGGCGGCGTCCGGCTCGCGCAGCTGGTGCTCTCGCAGCACGGCGCGCCGGTCACGCCCTACGGCACCAACGTGTACCCGTGGCTCGAGCCCGGGTGGCTTGCCAATGCCGGCACGATCGCGGACCCGAGCGGGAGGCTGACGCTCTCGATCGGCAACGTGTTCACCGGCGCGGTCCAGGCGGTGGAGATGGTCGGCACCGCTCGGTGGTGGGGATTCTGGGTCGCCAATCTCGGTATCGCGGTCCCGCTCCTCGCCTTTGTCGCGATTGCCACGGCTGCTCGGCTCGGTGGCTGGAAGGTTGGACGCTCGCTGACCAGTGCATTCCCGGTGCCGCTGCTCGAGCTCACGCTCGGCGCGCTGGTCATCTTTGCCGCCTGCAACCTCGTCGTCTTCCAGTCCTGGAACTGGGACAACACAAAGTTGCTCGTGTACTGGTACCTGGTCATCGGATTGCTGATCGGGGCGCTCGCCGCGCACTGGTGGCGGCGCGCGTGGCCGCGATTGGCGGCGATCGTGCTGGTGGCGCCGGTGCTTCTGACCGGCGCGCTCGTCGCCCTCCGGCTCTTGCCCTGGACGCCTCCGGCGAGCGCGATCACAGGACCGTACACGATTGCGAACACGCAGGAACTGCAACTTGCATCGACAATCGACCACGTGACTCCCGGAGACGCGGTCGTCCTGACCTTCGGCCGCCCCAACGACCCCGTCCTCGCCGTGGCTGGTCGCATCGGCGTGATGGGTTACGGCGGCTGGCTCTGGAGCTACGGCATCAGCTTTGAGACCCGCTACAACGACGTGCAGACCATGTACAACGGATGCGCCGGCGGCCAGGCAACCTGCACGGTGTTCAGCCTGCTGCGCACGTACGGCATCAGCTACGTCGAGATCGACAACCGGCTCACCGACCCGGGCGCGATCGACTCCCGCGTCGGCCTGAGCTGGTGGGCGGACCAAGGCCTCCCGGTCGTCGCGCGCACCGACCACATCACCATCTACGACGTCCGTGGCAGGGGCTGACGTGGTCGACGACTCAGCGGCCACCCCCTTCCATCCATCGGTGAGCGCGGTGCTCCCCGCCTACAACGAGGAGGCGGTGATCGCCGAAACGGTCCGGCGCACCGCAGCAGCGCTGACCGATCTGGGCGTCGCCGATTTCGAGATTCTGGTTATCGACGACGGCAGCAAGGATGCGACGGCGGCTAACGCGTCGAGCGCCGACGGCGCAGGCGCGCGTGTCCGTGTCGTATCACATCCGCGTAACCGCGGCTATGGTGCGGCGCTCCGCACCGGGTTCGACGCGGCCACCCGCGACGCCGTGTTCCTCATGGACAGCGACGGTCAGTTCGACCCCACCGAGATCTCCCGGCTCCTGGCTATGTACGGACCCGACCGCGTCGTTTGCGGATACCGCATCCGGCGCAAGGACACGTTGGCGCGGCGCTTCTATCACACCGCATTCTTCGGCCTCGTGCGCCTCGGATTCGGACCGACCGCTCGCGACGTGAACTGCGCGTTCAAACTATTTCCACGAGCCGTCGGCCGGGGGCTCCATGCTGAAGGGGCGCTTGTGTCCACCGAGCTCCTGGTCCGCGCGCGCCGGAGTGGATACCGCCTCATGAATGTCGGCGTCCATCACTATCCACGCACCACCGGTCGCGCCACCGGAGCCAATGTCCGGGTGGTGATGCGTGCGTTCCGCGAGCTCTGGCGGCTGCGCAGTGACCCCGCGATGCTCGGCGGCCTCGAACCGCCGGCGTGAGGCACGGGCCGGCGACACGGTCGTCGTGGCGCACCGCGCTGGCGGCGGTGGCGGTGTCGCGGCTGCTCTGGGTGGGCGTGTTCGTCGCCGTGCTTGCCATCGATTTCCCGTCGACACCGCTGCTGACCGGCATCCGCGATCACCTGGTCGCGTGGGACGCGATCAGCTACCTGTCGATCGCGTCCCACGGGTACCCGGCGCACCTCGATTACCGCGATGCGTTCCTCCCGGGGTTTCCCCTGGTCGTGCGAGCGATCACGGTGGTCACGCGGGACGACGTGACCGCCTCGTGGCTGGTCAACGCCGTCGCCGAGACGATCGCGCTCTGGTACCTCGGCCGCCTGGTGCTCGGCGAGCGCGACCAGTCCGCAGCGACGTTCTCGGTGTGGCTGCTCGCGCTCGCGCCCACAGCGCTCTTTCTCATCGCTCCCTTCAGCGAGAGCACGTTCATCGCGTCGGCTGCCGCCAGCCTCTACTACGCCCGCGCCGGTCAATCCGGCAAGGCGATCGTGGCCGCGGCGATCGCCTGCGCCTTCCGGCTCACCGGACTGGCGCTGATCCCGGCGCTCGCCGTCGAGCAACTCCGACGAGGCGGTTGGCGACCGCGACCCGAGATGCTCCTGATCCTGCTCGCCGCCCTGCCGCTCGCGCTCTACGGCCTGTACATGCAGATCCACATCGGCGATGCCCTGGCGCTCCTGCATGCCGACAACCTCGCGTCCTTCGGGTTGCAGCCAACGCCGCCCTGGACCGGATTCGCAGCGACCTGGCAGACGCTCATCAATGCCGACAACGGGGAGACGCGCTCGATCTTCGCCCGCGAGGTCGCGTTCGGTCTGCTCGGCCTCGCGCTTTGCGCCGGCATGTGGATGTCGTCGCGGATTCCCCGATCGCTGGCTCTGTACTGCACCATCGCGTGGTTGATGACCGCCTCGCTGCCGTTCTGGCGCTCGCAGCCTCGCTACAGCCTCGCGCTGTTCCCGGTGGTGCTGCTCGTCGCCGATCTGACCCAACGCTTTCCCCGAGCCCGGCCGGCGATCCTCGGCGCCAGCGGCCTGCTCATGTGCGCGGGAACCTGGATCTACGCCCAGGGGCGGTGGCTCGGGTGATCATCGACAGCCACGTCCACATCCTGCCGGGCAGCATGCGCGACGCCCGCGGTCACCTCGCGCTCCTCGATCCGTGGTTTGACGCGTGTCATCAAGGCGACCGCTCGATCGTCACCGCCGGGGAGTTGCTGGCGACGATGGATGCGACCGGGATCGATCGCTCCGTGTGTTTCGGCTGGCCGTTCGCCGACCCCGCGCTCTGTGCCGAGGTCAACGATCACCTGATCGCCGTGCAGCGCGACCATCCCGATCGGCTCACATGCTTCGCAACGGTGAGCGCGGCGCAACCGGGTGCCATCGCCGAGCTGCAGCGGTGCGCCGACGCCGGGCTGCGCGGTGCCGGTGAGCTCAATGCGGACGCGCAGGGATTCGCCCTCGATGCTGCCCCGATCGACGAGGTGGCGGTGGCCTGCACCGACCTGGGGATCCCGCTCGTGCTCCACTGCAGCGAGCCGGTGGGTCACGAGTACCCGGGCAAGGGCACCGCGACGCCCGGTCTGGTCGCGGCGTTCGCGCTGCGCCACCCCGAGCTGCGCCTCGTCTGCGCGCACCTTGGCGGGGGGCTGCCGTTCTACGCGCACATGCCGGAGGTCGCCGACCTGTGCCGCAGGCTCTGGTTCGACACCGCCGCCGGCCCGTTCCTCTTCGCCCCGACGGCGTACCGCGCGGTCATCGACCTCTGTGGCGCAGACCGTTTGCTCTTCGGCTCGGACCACCCGCTGCTTCCCGCGCCACGCTACATCGACGCCTTCGCGCAGGCCGAGCTCACGCCCGCAGAGCGAGCGCTGGTGATGGGCGGCAATGCGGTGCAGCTGCTTGGTCTGTGACAACGTGCCCCTTCCGTTACGAATCTGTGTCCCAGCATCGGAGGCTATGTTCGGGCCCTTTGCGACACTCTCTTCGGGCGGAGAAACCGGCGCCCGCCAGCCGGTCCTTCGCCTCTTTCGTGACCAGGATGGGGGCTTCGGCCCCCATCCGTGGCCGCAACCGACGCTCCGATGAGGGACCGGGTGCGCACACTGTGCTGCGATGTTCACCCCTGAAACGCTCGACGTCGTCATGGTGTCCTTCGAGGGACCCGATCAGTACAGCCAGGCGGGCGGTCTCGGGGTGCGCGCCCGGGAGCTCTGCCGTGCATTCGCGGCGCTCGGGTTTCGCACCACGCTCGTCTTCGTCGGCGACCCGGACAAGCCGGGTGTCGAGCTCGACCAGGGAGTACAGCTCGTCCGCTGGTGCCAGCAGATCAGCGATCGCTTCCGCACCGGCGTCTACGAGGGTGAGCTGGCGAAGATTCGAGACCTGACCGCGACCCTCCCGGACGCGCTCATCGACAGCGTCCTCCGCCCGGCGGCGGAGGCGGGGAGGGTCACCGCGGTCCTGTGCGAGGAGTGGCACACGGCGTGGTTCTGCAAGGCGCTGAGCGACCGGCTGCACACGCTCGGTCTGCGCCAGAACGCGGTGCTGCTCTGGAATGCCAACAACCTCTTCGGCTTCGAGTCGATCGACTGGCCGGTCCTCGACTATGTCGCCTCGATCACCACGGTCAGCAAGTACATGAAGCACCTCATGTGGCCGTACGGCGTCAACCCGGTGGTGATTCCCAACGGGATTCCCGAGGGTGCGCTGGCCCCGGTGGATGGTTCGGCGGCGCGGGCGATCCGGGCCGCCGCGGGGACGCAGTCACTCGCCTTCAAGATCGGCCGCTTCAGCCCGGACAAGCGCTGGAATCAGGCGGTCGCCGCCATCGCCGGCCTGCGTTCCGACGGGATGCCGGCTCGCATGCTCATGCGCGGCGGCATGGAGCCGTACGGCGCGACCGTGCTCGCGTTCGCAGCCGAATGCGGGCTTGCGGTGACCGACTGGTACGAGCCGGTGGAGGACGCGGGTGGCATCGTGCGCTCGCTCACCGAGACCGACGGCGCGGCGATCGTGCACCTGCGCCGCTTTCTCCCCGACCAGGTGATCACCGAGATCAACGCCGGCGCGACCGCGGTGCTCGCCAACTCGGGGCACGAGCCGTTCGGGCTCGTCGGCCTGGAGGCGATGGCCGCGGGCGGCGTCGCCATGGTCGGGGCGACCGGCGAGGAGTACGCCCGCCCCTATGGCAACGCCATCGTGGTCGAGACCGACGACCCGGCCGAGATCTCGAGCGCGCTTCGCGGTCTGGTCGAGCAGCCGGCGCTGGCCGAGCGGCTGCGCATCGCTGCTCGTCGCGACGCAGCCGACTTCGCCTGGCCGATCGTCATCGACGGGTTGCTCGAACGCCTCCGCTTCATGTGCCTGCACCAGCGGGTGCTGCTCCCGGCCGGCGGAGCACCGTCGCGCGCGTAATTCGTCGCGGTGCGCCATATGATCTGAACGAACGGACCGGCGCCGAGGAGGTGACTGCGTGAAGGCAGTGGTCATGGCGGGAGGTGAAGGCGCGCGACTGCGCCCTCTGACCAGCCGCCTGCCCAAACCGCTCGTGCCGGTAGTCGGCACCCCGGTGCTCGAGCACATTCTTCGCCTGCTCAAGGAGCACGGCATCACTCAGGTCGTGGTCACGCTCGCCTACCTGGGTGCGGAGATCCGCAACCGCCTCGGCGACGGCGCCGAGCTGGACATGGAGATCGAGTACGTGGTCGAGGACCGGCCACTCGGCACCGCGGGCAGCGTGCGCAACGCCGCCCACCTCCTGGATGACACCTTCCTGGTGATCAGTGGCGACGCGCTCACCGACATCGACCTCACCGCGGTGATGCGCGCGCACACCGAGCGCGGCTCGCACGCGACCATCGTGCTCCACTCCGTGCCGAACCCGCTCGAGTACGGCGTCGTGGTCACCGACGACGAGGGAAACATCAAGCGGTTCCTGGAGAAGCCGTCGTGGGGTGAGGTCTTCAGCGACCACGCCAACACCGGCATCTACGTGATCGAGCCGAAGGTGCTGGAGCACATCAAGGAAGGCGCCAATGCCGACTGGTCGCAGGACGTCTTCCCGACCATGCTCCGGCGCCACGAACCACTCCACGGCATCGTCGTCGACGACTACTGGTGCGACATCGGGTCGATCCAGTCGTACATGCAGGCAAACTGGGACGCGCTCGACGGCAAGGTCCGCTGCCGCATCACCGGGCGCCGCGAGGGCAACGTGTGGATGGGCGAGGGCGTGGAGATCGGCATCGGCGTGCAGCTCGACGGCCCGGCATTCATTGGCGACGAGGTGAAGCTCAAGGCGGGAACACACGTCAACGAACACGGCGTCATCGACCGGTACAGCGTCATCGACGACAACACCAAGGTCAGCAACAGCGTGGTGTGGCCCCACTCGTACATCGGCGAGCGCTGCAGGCTGCGCCAGGCGATCGTCTGCCGCAACGTGACCATCAAGAACGACTCGCTGCTCGAGGAGAACTCGGTGATCGCCGACGAGTGCGTGCTCGGCAGAGGCTCGCAGATCCGCGCCGGCGTCAAGATCTGGCCGAGCAAGACGGTCGAACCCGGCTCCACGGTGAACGAATCGGTGATCTGGGCGGGCGAGTGGCGGAGCGGCCTGTTCTCGTCGTATGGGCTCGGTGGGCTGATCAATGTGGAGCTCACGCCGGAGTTCTGCGCGCGGCTTGGGGCTGCGTTCGGCGCGACCCTCGCCAAGGGAGCGTGCGTCGTCGTCGGCCAGGATCACGCGCGCTCGTCACGGATGATCAAACGCGCGATCGTCAGCGGCATCGTCAGTGCCGGCGCGAAGGCTCGTGACGTGCGCGAGCTGCCCGTGCCGGTGACCCAGTGGGCGACCCGAGACGCGGAGTGCGCGGCGGGCATCCACGTGCTCGTGTCGCCGCTCGATCAGCGCAGCGCCGACATCCGGTTCTTCGACTCCGACGGTCTGCAGATCGACAAGCGCGCCGAGCGCAAGCTCGAGAACCTGCTGTTTCGCGAGGACTTCCGCCGGGCGGGGTTCTACGAGATGGGCGACATCGAGTACGGCGAGCCGATCCCCGGTTACATCGACCATCTCTTCAAGTCTGTCGACGCGGACAGCATCCGCAACGCCGGCTTCCGCGTGCTCATCGACTACGACTACAGCGATGCGTCGGCGGTCCTCCCGACCATCCTCAACGACCTCGGTGTCACCACCATCCCGCTCAACGCGGGCATGCGTGAGGGTGGACACCATCGCACCGTTCCCGACGAGACAGCCCTGATCAGCAAGACGGTTCGCGCCGACGTCGGCTGCATGATCAATCCGACGGGAGAGCGCATCACGATCATCGATGACCAGGGTGTGGTGCTGACCCCGCACGAGTGCCTCGCACTGCTGGCGTCCTGGTGGGTGCGCTCCAACCCGGGGGCGGTACTCGCTCCGGCGGCGACGCCGATGTGGATCAGCGACCTGGTGCGCAAGGAGGGTGGCAGCTTCAGCGCGACCCCGGGCGATCCGGCGTCGGTGCTGCGCGCATCGACGATGTCGGGGACGAGCATCGCATCGGATGGGGAGGGCGGGTTCGCATGGCCGGGGCATCTCGGTGCCTTCGACGCCATGTACACGCTGGTGAAGCTGCTCGAGTTGCGCGCCAAGATCGGGATTCCGTTGAGCGAGGCGCGCTCCGCGCTCCCGCGGGTGGCGTACATCACCGCCACCGAGTTCTGCCCGTGGGAGGCGAAGGGTCGGGTGATGCGCATCCTGCTCGATCGCCATCGCACCGACTCCGTCGACCTGGTCGACGGCATCAAGGTCTATGTCGACGACGGGTTCGTGCTGGTGCGACCGGATCCCGACGAACCCGCGTACCACGTGGTCGCGAGTGTCGCCGACCCGGAGCGCGGACGCCAGCTGGTCGACGAGTATCTCGCCGAGGTGCGTGAGGCCGAGGGGAGCAACGGCAGCCACGCCGCTTTGGTCGAGACGTCTGCCGTAGCCGACGCCGAATAGAGGCCCGGGACGCCGGTCCCTCTCAGCGCGGTAGCGCGACCGTCGCCAGGATGAACACGAAGTAGACGGCCGACGCGGCGATGACCAGGATGTGGAACACCTCGTGATAGCCGAAGACCTTCGGCCACAGCTGAGGGCGTTTCAGCGCGTACACGACGGCGCCCGCGCAGTACAGCGCGCCACCGATCGCGAGCACGAGCAACCCACTCGTGTGGATGCGCTCGCCGAGCGCCGGCAGGAAGAACACGACCGTCCAGCCGACGCCGAGGTACAGCACGACGGTAACCCAGCGCGGCAGGGGAATCCCGGTGGTCGCGACCACCACGCCGCTTCCCGCCAGCACCCAGATGGCAACCAGCAACACGATGGACGGCCAGCCCTGCAGGACGTTGACGACGACCGGGGTGTACGTGCCCGCGATGGCGAGAAAGATGGTCGCGTGATCGAGACGGCGCCAGACACGACGGGTCCTCGGTGACCACGGTCCGCGGTGATAGCTGGCGCTGACCGAGAAGAGCAGGATGAGGGAGACCCCGTAGACACCCAGGGAGATCTGGCGCGCGAGGTTGCCGCCGCTGACCACGACGAGCGTGATCGCACCGGCGATCGCGGGCGGCACGGTGACGAGGTGACTCCACCCGCGCAGCGTCGGGCGGGAGGGCGCGGCGATCAGCGTTGTCTCAGGCAGCGGGAGCGATCTCCCGAGGTTCGGGCTCGCGGCGGCGGAGCCAGGTGGGCGCCCACCAGTTTGCAGTCCCGAGCAGGCGCATCACCGCTGGCACCACGAGTGCGCGAACCAGGGTGGCGTCGACGATCACCGCGACCGCCATTCCGACGCCGATCGACTTGATGGTGACCACGCTCGCGAGCGCGAAGGCGAGGAACACGCAGGCCATGATCGCGGCGGCTCCGGTGACGAGGCGGCCGCTGCGCTCGAGGCCGTCGGCGACGGCGGTGCGGTTATCGCCGGTGCGAACCCATGCCTCCTGCATGCGGGTGAGCAGGAACACCTCGTAATCCATCGACAGCCCGAAGACGACACAGAACAGCAGCACCGGGATGGTCGGATCGAGCGGGCCGGCGGTGAACCCGAGGATGGAGGAGAGGTGTCCCTGATCGAAGATCCACACCAGCGCCCCGAAGGCGGCGCTCAACGACAGCGCGTTCATCAGCACCGCCTTGAACGGCAGGACGAGCGAACGGAGCAATACGGTGAGCACGATCAGCGTGGTGATCAGCACGAATCCAATCGCGAGTGGCGTGTGGTCGATCATGTAATTGACGAGATCGATGTCGAAGGCTGTGTCGCCGGTGACCTGGACCGCTGCGCCCGGCACCGAGTCGATGGCGCGGATGTCACGCACGAGGTTGTGCGCCTGGTCGCTGGTGACGAAATAGGGATTGGCCACGTCGAGTACGGCGATGCTCGAGCCGGTCAGGGTGGTGAGCAGGGCCTGCGCTGCGGCGGGCAGCGCCGGCCTGGGCTGTGCGTACAGGGTCTGGTACGACGCCAGGGTGAAGGTCGGATCGACGGTCACGTAGCTGCGCACGCCGGTGACGCCGTTCAGTGTGGCAACCCTCCGCGCGAGCTGGTATGCGACCGCGACGTTGGCAGGACTGGTCGGTGCGCCGTGCTGGAAGTTGACGACCACCGCGATCGTGTTCTGGCCCACGCGCGGAAACTGCGCCTGGAGAAGGTCGGCACCTCTGCGCGCCTCAGCCGAAGGCGGCAGCTGGTTGACATCACTGTTGGCAAGTTGGAGGTCGAGAAACGGCGATCCTGCGACGAGGAGGACCGCGACTGTCGGGATCAGCACCATCCATGGCCGGCGCATCACCCAGATTGCGAGGCGGTGCCACGCGCCCTCGCCGAATGGCTTGGGCTGCAGGATGGGAACGCGGATGCTGTTGATGCGCGTCCCAAGGACTGCCAGCATCGCGGGCAGCAGTGTGACCGCGTACAGCACCGATATGGCCACGACGATCGCGCCGGCGATACCCATCGAGACGAGCGCGGTACCGGTGTAGAAGAGAAGACCGGAGAGCCCGATTGCGACCGTGAGGCCGCTGAACATGATCGCTCGACCGGCGGTGACCATCGTGGTGGCGAGCGCGTCTTCAACGCTCCGTCCGGACGCCAGCTCCTCGCGGAACCGCGTCACGATGAACAGCGAGTAGTCGATGGCGATCCCGAGACCCACCAGCGTCACAACGTTGACCGCATACGTCGAGATGTCGATGGCGTGGGCGAGCGCGAGCGCCGCGCCCACGCCGCCGAGCACAGCGAAGACGCCGACGCCCAGGCAGAGGAGTGCGGCCACACCGGTGGCGAACACGATGACGAGCAGGATGAGCGCAAGCGGCAGTGACACAACTTCGGACCGGCGCAGATCGCTCGCGAGATACGTGTCGAAATCGGAAGCCAGCGGCACGTCGCCGGTCGCGGTGATGGCAAGCGACGGCGACACCACCTCGCCGCGAATCGCGTCGTATTGCGCCCGAGCCTGCGAGAAGTCGATCTTCAATCCCACCTGCACGAGCACGCTGTGTCTGTCTGTGGAGATCATCAGCGGGACCGTCGCAGGGGCGGCGGTGAAGGGTGTGGCCAGCGCGCTCACGCGCGAGTCGCCGTGCAGCTTCGCGATGGCTGCATTGACCGCCGTCTCGAACGCGGGCTGACCAAAGGTCAACTGTGAGCTGGTGAGAATCAGCGTGAACGACGAGCCTGTCGTCGACGGGAGTTGCGCACTCTCAAGATTGGCCGCACGCACCGACTCGACGTCGTAGCTGCTCGCATTGATCGGCTGCCCGCCGGTGAGCAGCCCGGCGATCGAGAGCACGAAACAAGCGAGCGAGAGGGCGAGCACTGCGATGCGATGGCGGTAGACAACGTGCCCCCAGCGCCTCACCGTGACACTCCTTCGATCACCGCGATCGAGTATATCGACCCGAGGTTTCGCCACCGCGTAGACTCCCGAGGACCGCGATGGCAACGCACGTCCCACCTCTGGTCGGGGAGATCAACTCGATCTCGCATTTCGCGGACGTCGCACGCGAGCGCCAGCCGGGGCGTCAGCTCGACCTGATCCGGCAGGCAGCGCCCGGCTTTCGAGAGTGGTTCCGCTCCACCGGGATGCCCGACTGGATCGGCACCTTCGATCTCGTATCGCTGCCATACCCGACTCGATTCGGGCTCTTTCGCGCAGCGATGAGCCCGGCGCCATATCTCTCCCTGACGCATCGGCTCGTGGTGGTGCGCTGGCGCGAGCCGGACGGCAAGCCGAGGGTGCTGCTCTTCGAACCCACGGACGTGGAACTCGCCCGGCGCACGCCGTATTTCGCGCGCCTGCGCGAGTCGACGCCGGCGGCATTCGAGCGCGCCTTCGCGCGTCCACTCGGTGACGTCGTGAGTCACCTGCGCAGCGTCGGCATCGAGATCGGTGATGTCGACTGGATCACGTTCGACCACCTGCACACACAGGACGTGCGCCGTTGGGTCGGCACCACCGAACCCGCGCGCGATCTCTCCCCGATGTCTGCCGTTCCGGCGGCGCTGCCGCGAGCGCGGCTGATCGTGCAGCGCGCCGAGCTGGAGTCACTCCAGGCGCTGCATCCGTTGCAGGTGCCGTGGTACCAGGCGTCGACGTTCGCCGCGCTGCGACAGGAAGCGCTGTTCCCGATCGAGGGCGATGTCCTGCTCGGACCAGGCGTCGCGCTGCTCGCGACGCCTGGACACACGATCGGCAATCAGACGCTGGTGGTCAACACCGAGACCGGCATCTGGGCAAGCAGCGAGAACGTGATCGCGGCCGAGTGCCTGACTCCGGAGCACAGCCGGATTCCGGGCGTGCGTCGCTACTCGCGCACCTGGGACCAGGAGGTTGTGCTCAACGCGAACACGCTCGAGGACACGGCGAGCCAATACAACTCGTGCGTGCTCGAGAAATCGATCGTCGATGTCGCGCGCGCCGACTCGCGCTTTCTGCAGTTCATGCCCTCATCCGAGCTCACCGGCACCGTGCTCAGCCCTGGAACGTCGCCGACGTTCACGCACTCCGGGATCTTCCACGGCACCCTGACGCCGACCGGCGCGGCCCGTCGGTGACCCAACCATGCCCGTGACCCTGGCCCGCCGTGCCTGGACCATCTTCGAGCCCATCCACGCGATCGTCTACTTCGCGCCGGAGGCGAGCGAGCACTACAAAGCGGCCGGGCTGCGCGGTGGATGGATGGCCTACTTCGCCTCGCGTTCGGCCCCGATGGGAGCGGTCACGCCAGGTGTGGTCACCGCCGTGTTCCACAACTTCCAGCCGGCCATGGTCGCCAGGGCGCTTCCCGATGCCTGGCACTACTCCAGCCCGGAGCGGGCGCTGACGGCGCGGACCGCGGTCGCCGACTCCGCGCTGCGCCGACTGTGGGGCGACGCTCTCGCGACCGCCGAGGTCTCGGAGGCTGCGACCACGGCCATGGCAGTGGCGCGCGGCCTGCGCGGTGATGGCCTCCCGTTGTACACGGCAACGGCGGCGCTGGACGAGCCGGATGTGCCCCACCTCAAGCTCTGGCACGCATGCACCCTGCTTCGCGAGCACCGGTTCGACGGGCACGTCGCCGCGCTCACCGTGCACGGTGTCGACGGGCTGGAGGCGCTGGTGACCGCGCTCGCCGCAGGCTCCGGTGTCGACGCGACTACGATCCGCCGCTTTCGCGGCTGGACCGAGGAGGAATGGGATCAGGGAGTGGAGGGCCTTCGGCTGCGCGGGATTCTCGACGCCGCCGGGGCGCTCACCGCCGAGGGCCGGGCGCTGCGGAGCAGCGTGGAGGAGATGACCGACCGCCTCGCCGGTGATGTCTGGGCGGCGATGGACGAGCTGTCACGGGAGCACCTCTTCGACACCCTGCGCCGGCTGTCGAGGCTCCTCGAGCACCCCGAGGGCATCCGCTACCCGAATCCGATCGGGGTGAGCCGGCCCGCCTGAGGGCGCTGTCAGGAGACGGGTGCCGACACGGCTCGTTCGCGTTCGCGATCGACGACGGCGGCCAGGGCTCGGATGAAGGCTGGCTGCGTGTTCGGCAGAGCGATCCGGTGCATGGTGATGCCGGCGGCGGTTGCTTCATCTCCGGCGGCGATGTCGATGTCGTAGAGGATCTCGAGGTGATCGGCGAGGAACTGGAGGGGTACGACGAGGATCTCGGTGATCCCGCGGGCAAGAAACCTGGGAAAGAGATCCTTCACGTCCGGCGTCAGCCATTCCTCCGGCGTGTGCCCGGCGCTTTGATACGCAAAGCTCCAGCGGTCGTCGTCGAGTTCCACCCGGTCCGCGATCGCGGTGGCGGTGTCGCGCAGCTGGGTGATGTAGCCGGGATCGCGTTCGACGACCGGGCGGGGGAGGCTGTGAGCAGTGAAGATGATCGGAATGCGGTCACGGACCTGCGCATCGAGACCGGCCAGGGCGTCCTCGACGCGCTCCGCGAGTGCGTCGATCCACTCGGGCATCAGGTGCCACGCGCCCGCGATGTGCACGTCGACCTCAGGGTGCCCGGCTCGCCACGCGGCGACGGTTCGCTCGTATCCGGCGAGGATGATCGGCGAATACTGCGGCGCAAGCGCCACCACGACGATGCGGCGCGTGCCGCCGGCGACGAGCGTGTCGAGCGCGTCCGTCAGTGACGGGTCCGAGTGGAGCATCCCGGCGACGACGCGCGTGTCATCGCCGTCGCTCTGGGAGTCGAGCAACGTCTGGAGCGCTGCACACTGCGCCTCGGTGATGTCGATGAGCGGGGATCGACCGATCAGGTCGTAGCGGCGCTGGAACTCCGCGATCAGATCCGCCGGTACCTCACGCCCGCCGCGCACCGATGCGAGGTACGCGGGAACGTCATCGGCGGTCACCGCCGATCCGAAGGTGGCGAGGACGACGCCGAGCTGAGCCATCTCGCAAGGGTAGAGGCTGGCCGCTCCGGCCCGCCGTCAGGTCCGGGCGGTGTCCCCGTGGACGAGCTCCGTGAGGCGGCGCAGATGGTCGCTCGACGTCTCGGGGAGCACGCCGTGGCCGAGGTTGAAGATGTGCCCGGGCCGGCCTCCGGCGAGCTCGAGGATCTTGCGCGCCTCGCGCGCGACAACCTCGAACGGCGCGAGCATCGTCCCCGGATCGAGGTTGCCCTGGATGCCGCGGTCGCCGATCCGGCGCCAGGCCTCGTCGAGGGGCAGGCGCCAGTCGACGCTGACGACATCCGATCCGCAGCGTGCCATCGCCTCGAGCAGGTGCGCGGTCGTGGTCCCGAAGTGGATCGTCGGGACGCCGGTCTCCGCCACAGCCTGGAGAATGCGCCGGCTGTACGGCAGCACCATCTCCTCGTACGCCGACACCGACAGCGCCCCGGCCCACGAGTCGAACAGCTGGATGATCTGCGCACCAGCCTCGACCTGGGCACGGAGGTAGCTGATCGTGACCTCCGTCAACGTTGCCATGAGCCGGTGCCAGAGCTCCGGCTCGCCGTGCAGCATCGCCTTGGTGTAGGCGAACTCCTTGGTGGGCTTGCCCTCGATCATGTACGAGGCGACGGTGAACGGCCCACCCGCGAACCCGACCACCGCCGTCCTGCCGTCGAGCTCGTGGCGCACGAGTTTGATTGCCTCGAACAGCTCGGGGGTCGCCTCGCGCGGGTCGACGACCCGCAGCGACGCGATGTCGGCGTCGGAGCGCACCGGCGCGTGGACCAGCGGCCCGACGCCGGGATCGATCGAGAAGGGGACGCCCATCCCGATCAGGGGCAACATGATGTCGGCGTACATCACCGCGGCGTCGACGCCGAACTCCTCAACTGGCATCAGCGTCACCCGGGCGCAGAGCTCGGGCGTTCTCGTGATCGTGAGGATGTCGTACGTCTCGCGAAGCGCCCGGTAGCCCGCGAGACAGCGCCCTGCCTGACGCATGAACCAGATGGGGGTCCGGTCGGCCGGCTGGCGGCGAGCGGCGGCGAGCATGCGTTCCGCGCCGGTCATCGAACCTGTCTGCGTGACTGCCATCAGCATCGAGGGTAGCGAAGCAACAAGCCGGCACGGATGCTGCACGGAGTGCGGGATGCCAAGTACGATCTCGAACGACCTGGGTGCCCGTGGGATTGGCGCCTGGTCAGCGCCAGAACGTGCAGAGGAGAGTGGTACCCATGAACTCGACCATGCAGGACGCGCCGCTGAGCATCACGGAGCTCTTTCGCCACGGCGCGGAGGTGTTTCCGGACAGCGAGATCGTCACGTTCGAGGGCGAGCGGGCACGGCACACCAGCTACGCCAAGGTGGCGGAGCGGGTCAACCGCCTGGCCGGGGCGCTGCGCACGCTCGGGATCGTCCCCGGCGATCGCGTCGGCACGCTCTGCTGGAACCACCAGGAGCACATCGAGGCGTACTTCGCCATCCCCTGCATGGGGGCGGTGCTGCACACGCTCAACCTGCGGCTGCCACCGCCGCAGCTGGCGCAGATCATCAACCACGCCGAGGATCGCGTGATCATCGTCGACGACTCGCTGGCGCCGCTGCTGGCGGCGGTGATCGACCAATGCCCGAGCGTCGAGAAGGTGATCGTGGTGGGCTCGGAGGGGGTGTCGGGTGTTGGCGAGGCGCTTGCCTACGAGACCTTGCTCGCCGCGGAATCGCCGACATTCGCCTGGCCTGACATCGACGAACGCAGCGCAGCGTCCATGTGCTACACGACAGGAACGACGGGGGATCCCAAGGGTGTCGCGTACAGCCATCGCTCGGTGTACCTGCACTCGTTCGCGGTGTGGGCAACGTTCCGCCTCGACGACAAAGGGCGTCTGCTGATCATCGTCCCCATGTTCCACGTCAACGCGTGGGGGACGCCGTATGCGGGCTGGTTGGTGGGCAGTGATCTCCTGCTCCCCGGGCGGTTCCTGCAGCCCCAGGGACTCTGTGACTTCATCAGGCAGGAACGGCCGACGTTCACCGGTGGCGTGCCGACCATCCTCACCGCGCTGCTCAACCATGTGCAGTCAACCGGTGGCGACGTGTCCAGCATCAAGACCGCGGTCTGCGGTGGGTCCGCCGTCCCGGCGACGTTGATCGCGGCATATCGAGATGTGCTCGGCATCGAGCTGTGGCAGGCGTGGGGAATGACCGAGACGAGCCCGATCGCCACGATTGCCTTCCCGCCCAAGGGCACGGCACCGGAGGACGAGATGATCTACCGGTCCAAAACCGGTCGGGTCGTCCCGGGCGTGGAACTGCGCCTCGTTGATGACAGCGGCGCCGAGATTCCGCGCGACGGCGAGGCAGTGGGCGAGATCGAGGTGCGCGGGCCGTGGATCACCGCGTCGTACTACAACGCCGATGCGCCCGAGAAATTTCACGACGGATGGCTGCGCACCGGAGACGTCGGCAACATCGACGAGCGCAATTACGTGCAGATCACCGACCGCTCCAAGGATGTGATCAAGTCGGGCGGCGAATGGATCTCATCGGTTGAGCTCGAGACGCTGCTCGTTGGTCATCCTGCGGTTGCTGAGGCAGCCGTCGTCGGCGTCCATGACGACCGTTGGGCGGAGCGGCCGCTGGCCCTTGTGGTGCTGAAACCAGGAGCGTCGGCGACACCAGAGGAGCTGCGCGAATTTCTCGCACCGAAGGTGGCACGCTGGTGGCTGCCCGAGCGCTGGACCTTCGTCGACGAGCTGCCGAAAACGAGCGTGGGCAAGCTCGACAAGAAACTGATTCGTTCTGAGTTCGGGCACGCGAAGTACTCGGTGATCGAGCTCGAGGCAACGCCGAGGTAGCTCGCCGCGATTAGCCGCGCAGGATCGGTCCGGTTTCGACGACCTGGAATGCGCTCCCCGGGACCGACTTCAGCTGGTCGAGATTGCCGTCGTTCCAGCGTGGATCGGTCGCGCCACTGATGTACCAGCTGCTGCCGTTGTCGGCGACGATCATGCCGTAGGTCTTGAGCGCCTCGAGGATCACCAGCGCCTCGCCGCTGAATCCCGCGAGACTGAAAGACGCCTCGAGACGCAACCGGAGCCCCATCGGCGGGAGGCTCGGGTTGTTGACGCCCGCCTGGTGCGTCGCGGGGTGGATGAAACCGTTCTGCGTCTCGGCAACCGTGAAGCGGAGTGCGTGGTTGATCACGCCCGAGGCAACCTCGTTGTAGAGAGCGAGTCCCGGAAGGATCGGCAGGCCGGCCGCGTCCGCCGACGTCCACCCTTCCGGACGCAGCGCGTTGCTGCTCAGGTTGAACACTGCGCCCGATGAGCAGACCCATCCGCCGCCGGACTGCTGCGCGTTGTACAACTCGTACAGGTGGCAGTTACCCGAGTCGACGACGAGCACATGGTGGTCGCTGCCCGATTCCACTGGTGCGTTGAGCGGCACCGGGTACGGCCCTGGATTGCTCTCGTTGCCATATGCGTTGAAGGCGATCGGCACGAACTTCTGCGACGCTGGAACCACGGTGTACGGGATGCCGTAGGTCGGGTTCGAACCGAAGTCCGGATGCAGGAATTGCTTGGTCGAGTCAATGGTCGCGATGTACGTCGATGACATCGGATTGAGCGGGGCGTTCGCGATGTTCTGGTTCCACGGGTTGTTGGTCGGAAAGACCTGGCATCCGCCGACGATGGTTCGAGAGCCTGACGCGGCGGCCGGTCTTGTCGAGCTCCTGTGGGATACGGGCTTGGCGCTGGGCCTCGCCGTGGCCCGCGCCGTCGACGCCGGCTGCGCTGACGCCGATGCGGTGGGAGGTCCGGGGAGATGAGGCAGCGCGCCGAGGAGAACTCCTCCGGCCGGAGTCGGGGCCGCCTGCCCGGAGGGGCCACTGCAGGCGGTCACGATGACAAGTGAGCACAGCAATGTCATGCCAAGGCGGAGGCTCGGCGGCGCTGCTCGTAGCCGGATCACGAACGTAGCATGGCCGCCCCACGACAGTGGATCGTGACGAGCCGGTCACGACGCCGGCGGTTGTCGGCTTCGCTTCCCGAGATGGATGCTCTGTCGATCGCGATGCTGGCGCATCGAAACGGGAACCGCGACTCCGCGTTCTACTCCCGTGGCCCTCATGGTTCGTCTTGGCAGTCTTGTCGCCGTTTTGCTGATTGCCGGCTGCAGCAGCCAACCTGCGCCAACGCCGACCCCGCAATCCACGACTGCGCCGTCGACCCCGACACCATCGCCGACGCTCGCTCCAACTCCACCGCCCGCCCCGACGGTTTCGGGCGTGGCACTGACATCAGCCGTCCTCCGTCCGGAGTCGGTCACCTTCATTTCTCCCACCACTGGTTGGGTTCTCGCTCTCTCGGCCTGCGCTGGCGCGCAGTGCCTGCGGCTCGCGAAGACCGTCGACGCGGGCAGATCGTGGCGTTGGGTGAGCGGCGCGAGCATGCCGGCACTCTCGAAAACCACTCGATGGGAGCTGCGCTTTGCGGACGCTCAGGACGGGTGGATATCCGGATCGCTTCTGTTCGCCACTCACGACGGCGGTCGCACGTGGAGACGAATCGCCTTTCCGGGAGCTGGCACTCCCAACGCCTCGGTGGCCGCTCTCGAAGCAGCCGACGGGCGCGTGTACGCCGAGATTGCGGAGGGTACCAACGGCGACACCTACGGACCGGTCGTACTCTTCGGCAGCTTGGTAGGCAGTGACGCGTGGTACCGGGTGCCGGCGGTGACCACGGGTGCAGCGGGCTTTGCAGGGGGGATCTCGCTTGCGCAAGGGGTGTTCTGGGTGATGCTGCATCCGGCGATCGTGATGCCACAGGGCACCCGGTCCCAGTCCGCGCTCTATCGCAGCCTCGATGGTGTCACCTGGCGCCGGGGGCCTCTCCCTTGCCCCGCCGAAACAGTCGCGGCCGTTGCAGCCGCGACCTCGTCACGCGTTTTTGTCGTGTGCACGGATGGATTCGCGGCGGGCTCGCAGGGCAAGTCGGCTTACCGCTCCGACAACGGAGGTGTCACCTACGTGCGCGTGGCCGATCCGCCGTTTGAAGGCGACTTCGAGGACGTTGCCGCCTCGCCAACGAGCGTCTCGGTGGCTGCCGCCTCGGGTGGGACGCTCATCTCCGCGAGCTTTGACGCCGGACGGACATGGACCGGCACATTGAACATCGGCGACGGCGGGCTCGGACTCTCGGACCTCGGTTTCACGACTGCGCTGCAAGGTGTCGTCATCCACGGGATGATCACCTACCCCCAGAGCTTCCAGCTCCTGATGACCCGAGATGGCGGGCACACATGGGCGACGATCGCCGCGAGCCCATCTTGAGCTCATGGGACGCCGTGTCCGTGGCCTGAGCGCGTGGGCTACCATGACCCGGCGCGGAGCCTTCCCTGATTCCTCGGTGGTTCATCTACAAGAACAGGCTCTGGGAGACGCTCCAAGCGACATCACATCCGAGCGGGAGTAACTCAACGGTAGAGTGCAACCTTCCCAAGGTTGAAGTTGCGGGTTCGAGCCCCGTCTCCCGCTGGCTGAATACAGAATCGCCCATCCTGCACCATCGAAGCCCCTCAGGCTGGTGGCTAGAGTACAACCTGAACAAGCCCCTGCCGTCACCCTGGACGCCCTGTGGGCTCCTATCGCCGCTCCCTGGTAGCAAGGCGTCGGGCACCCGGCACAGTGGCACGCTATGAGCAGTCGATACGGTTCTGGCACGACTACTGCGTCACGCAGGGATGGCCCACAGCCCCCGTAGAGTGGCAACGACAGCACCTTGAGGGCTGGATCAGCAGTCTGATCCAATCGAAGTCACCTGCAACCGTTGCAGGCCACTACAGAGCGCTCAAGACGTTTTGTGCGTGGCTGGTGTCGGAGGAGGAACTCGACGCCAGTCCAATGCAGTGGATGCACTGCCCGACTGTTCCCGTTGTGCCGCCACCAGTGGTGACTGCCGATGTCACGTCGACAGCTGTCCTCATTAGTAGCGGCAATGGCCACTCACGCCTTCACCCTCATCCTTTCGGGTCCCGATCCAACCGAACCAGATGTCTTCGCTTCGTTGGAGGCGGGCGGCTGTAACGACGCTCTGTTCGGTGTAAGAGGTGGCGTTGCGTTCGCGGACTTCGACCGCGAAGCTGCAACACTTGGCGATGCGGTCCTCGGTGCGATCCATGGCATTGAGAGTTCGGTGCCTGCGCTCAATGTCTTGCGCGTGGAACCAGAAGAGCTCGTCTCAGCGTCTGCCATCGCCAGCCGAATTGGCCGCACTCGGGAGAGCGTGCGGCTCTGGATCGAGGGTAGGACTCGTCTGTGGAGGTGGGCGGAGGTATCGCAATGGCTATCGGCCACATTGAATCAGACGCCTTCCACCGACAGCGCGACGCTGGCGGCCATCAATGCTTGGCTAGAACTGCGCCGATATGGCGGTGTGCTCGCGCATGCCCGCCTCAGGCGGCAGTTCGCGAACCTCATCCGTGAACAACTGGATCGCTTATCCGCTTGATAGCCCCTAGTTTTCGCGTCCGTGTACGAGCCACCCGAGTCGGTGCCGAAGGTCAGATAAGTTCGAACAAGCGCAGTCTGGCCGGCGCTCCAGCACCCCTGCCTGAAAAAGCGCTGCCACCCAATCGCCAATCCGATCGGCTTAGAAACGTTCGCTGCTCGAATGGAGCGCGACTCGGTGGCCTTCGCCGGGCCGGCTGTCAGCGAACCCGTCGCCGTCAGGAGACGGCACGGCGACGTCACGTTGCATCGCCCCTGACGCGTGCGGCTTCGAACACAGGATCGCTCTAGCCGGCGGCGCCTTCGGATGCCTGGTCGAGTGCGTCGCGGATCAGGGTGTCGAGTCGTTGCCAGGCGGGCGACGAGGCGTTGACCGCGCCTTGGATCAGCTGCGGGATTGCCGAGCCGATCGCTTGTCCGGGGAGCTCACCGGTTCCGTATCGCCGTGTGGTCGCGTCGATGATGCGTCGGGCGAGGTCGGCAACGATGGGG
>JBAPWO010000296.1:0-3259 GCA_049283735.1 Candidatus Dormiibacterota bacterium | reverse complement strand
TGATGGCCGCGACGCAACCATTCATCTCCGGAGCGATCTCAAAGACCGTAAACCTGCCCGAGAACGCCACGGTAGAAGACATAATGGAAGCGTATCTGCAGGCGTGGAAGCTGGGCCTGAAAGCGGTCGCCGTCTATCGCGACGGATGCAAAAAATCGCAACCGCTAAGCGCCGCCGGTACCAGTACCGCGCTTTCGAAGAAAGAAGACGCTCGCATGGCCGCAGGAGCGCCCGCGCGCGAAGAAGAAAATCTCAACGGCCCACCGCGCGCAGTACGCCACAAACTGCAAGCCGAGCGCCGTTCCATCACCCACAAATTCAACGTAGGCGGACACGAAGGCTACATCACAGTAGGCCTCTATCCCGACGACAGCGTGGGCGAAATCTTCATCACCATGGCCAAAGAAGGATCCACCGTCAGCGGCCTAATGGACAGCTTCTCCTGCGCCGTCTCCATCGCCCTGCAACACGGCGTGACGCTGAAATTACTGTGCGACAAATTCGCCCACACCCGCTTCGAACCCAGCGGCTGGAGCGGCAATCCCGACATCGGCTTCGCCAAGTCAATCATGGACTACATCTTCCGCTGGCTCGACCTGCGCTTCTCCACCGGCCAGCAGCAAATGCTATTCGAGAACCTGCGCCTAAGGCCGAATCCCGCACCAACCGCAGAAGCAGTAGGAGACATAAACGGCTCGACCGAAGTAAGTGGAAGCGCGAGTGTGGGGCGGGCGCCCTCGCCCGCCAGCGGAAGCCACCACGCCGCCGACGCCCTAGCCGGAATCATCGACCTAGGCGACGCCCCCACGTGCAGCTTTTGCGGCTCAATAATGACCCGCAACGGAAGCTGCTACAGATGCGGAAGCTGCGGCAGTACCAGCGGGTGTAGTTAGCAGGGGGAATGGCACGAACGTGGTCTAGCCAAAGTTAGCTAAGACGATTAAAAAGGAAGCGACTGTGAGGGGGTCACGGCGATGCCGTGACCCTTTTCCCATGTTGGGGGAGGGTTGAAAATAATGGAATGGTCGAAATTGTTAAGCGGGAAACGAGTCGGAGAACTTTTCGGGAAGGAACCTTCCGAGGCTGACTCAAGAACGGCGTTCGAAAGAGATTATGGCAGAGCTGTCTTTTCGACGCCGGTCCGAAGGCTCCAAGACAAGACACAGGTGTTTCCTCTCGAGATACATGATTCTGTGAGGACGCGTCTTACTCATTCTCTTGAGGTGTCGAGCGTAGCCCGTACCCTCGGGCGTGAGGTAGGAAACTGGATTGAAACGGAAAAGCACGCGATCAAGCCGGCTCAGGTTCATGACATCGAAACGATTGCGGCAACGTGCGGCTTGATACATGATCTGGGTAATCCTCCCTTTGGGCATGCAGGTGAGACCGCGATCCAGACGTGGTTCAACCGACGATTGAAAGAGGAAGAAGTGGCGCGCGCCCAGGGTCAGGCGCACGACTCCGATCCGATCTTCAGCGGTCTGGAGACAAAAGAAAATAAGATTCTCAGGTTCCAGTATGAAAACGATTTTCTGAAGTGGGAAGGTAACGCTCAAACGCTACGATTGATCTCTCGCCTTCAGGTCTTGGCAGACTTCAACGGCATCAACCTGACGTGTGCAACCTTTTCGGCCGCTTGTAAGTACACTGCGGCTTCAAATGACACCGACCCCTCCAAGAAAATACACGAAAAGTCGAAGCCGGGCTTCTTTGCTTCAGAACAAGAGACGTTCACTAAAGTTGCCGACGAAACTGGAACTGTTAGGGCGAGAAACCCCATAACGTTCCTCGTCGAGTCTAGCGATGACATTGTTTACGCCACTGGCGATTTGGAGGATGGCGTGCGTAAGGCTGCTTTGGAGTGGGAGTTCCTAAAATTGGAGTTGCAGGCTCATGCCCCCGGTGATGCCGGCCTGAAATGGGCGATTGAGGAGGCCGAAAAGAAAGTTAACTACAAGCCGGGCGACAAACCGGTGCCAAACGGGGAATTGGCGCAGGCTTTCCGAACATTCTCGATGCAAAAGATGAAGGAGGCTGCGTTCAAGATTTTTTGCCTAAGATACGAGCGCGTAATGAACGGCGAGTATCACGATGAATTGGTTAGCGACCCTGATTGCGAAGCCGCAAAATTCGTGGACGCGTGCAAGAAAGTCGGCCAAACTCACGTATATCCCTCATCCGGCACTCTAAAGTTGGAGTTGATGGGGCGCAAGGTTATCCATGATCTCATGGACATATTCTGGGAGGGTGCACGCTTGTGCGGGACGAAATCGTATCCAAAAGAGTGCAAGAATGGTTTCCCGGGCAAAGCTTTCGACCTCATTTCATCCAATTACAGGAAGGTATTCGAGAAAGCGCTGGAAGACGGCAAGCTACCTGAGCGATACTGTAGACTGCAGCTCGTAACGGATCAGATAGCCGGAATGACAGATACGTTTGCAACTAGCCTGCACAAACGGCTTATGAATGGATAAAGCGCAACCTAACTCGGACAGGGCGATTCTGCGTCAGCGTGTGTCACGGTTTCTATCTGATGGTTCTAGGTTGAAAGAGCCCCTAACAAAGGCGCTATGGCGCCTCACCGAAAGAGGATTCGATGGTGTAATTTTTGGCGGAACGCTGAGAGATCTGATGGTGAACGGAGCATCGACCGGCCCTCGAGACATTGATGTAGTGGTCGATGGAGCGTCCGTTGGAGACCTCGCACAGGTATTTCAGGATGTCCTTGTTCGAAAGAACAGATTTGGAGGGCTACACCTGAATGTCAGCGGCTGGCTGGTTGACGTTTGGCCGCTGTCTGAAACTTGGGCTCTGAAAGAGTTACCCGTCGCAGGCAAGGATTTTGAATCGCTCACTCGGACGACTTTCCTAAATGTTGAGGCAGTAACGATCGACCTGGCGGTTCGCCGTGGGGCAAGGCAGATTCACGCATCTGGATTCTTCGAAGCGATGAAGACCAAGATCCTCGATATTAATTTGGAAGAAAATCCGTTTCCGGAATTGGCAGCAATAAGAGCGCTCATTACCGCATCGAAGTTGAGGTTCAGTTTCAGTAGACGCTTGGCTCTCTACGTTGTCAGACAGGCTCATACGACGCCGCTGGAGCGCTTCGTGGACATTCAGATGAGTCATTACGGCTTTGTAATGTTTGGCACTGAGACAATTCACGATTGGATCAGGGCCATACAGGCGCAAGCGCGCACGCAATCAGTCATTACAATTCCTGTGAAGGAACCCACCCAACTTCCTCTCTGGGGGG
>JBAPWO010000295.1:0-3467 GCA_049283735.1 Candidatus Dormiibacterota bacterium | reverse complement strand
ACGTCGTCTCCCGCGGTCGGCCTGGGAAACCCACCGAGAAGGGGACTACGTCGTGAAGGCAGAGTAGCGCCAAGCACGGTTCTGGAGAGCGCGATCGGCGAGCTGTTGAGCGAGGGACTGGCCGGCAACGAGCGCCTGGCCGAAATGGGCCGGCTGGGAGCCCGGCCTGTGCTGCAGCGCGCGGTCGGGGAAGAGGCGCAGAGTTCGTACAGGGAGGCACGCGGGTCGCGCAACGGGGTGCGACCGCGGCGGATGCAGACTGCTGAGGGCGAGCTCGAGGTGCAGATCCCTCAGCTTCGCGACACCGCCGAGCGATTGGTACGGCGGGTCATCCCGGACGTGAGATGGTGATCAGGACACGACCGCTGGAAGCACTGATCATCGGCCCCCGTGTCCGTAGCTTGTCTGACCGGGACATCGAAAATCGCCAGGCCGCGGAAGAAACCCGATCTCCACGACCGCGTCCGCAACGCCTACTGGGCCGCCATCGACCAGGCCGGCTTCACGGCCGACGGCGAGGCTCGACTCCGAGCCTTGGTCGGCCAGCTCCCGACCGACTATCCGAGCGCGGCGGCTTGTCTGGCCGAAGACCTGTCGGCTCTCTGCGTCCCCCTCCGTTCCCCGCTCCGACTGCGCAGCACCAACCTGCTCGAGCCTTCGCGGGGTGAGGTCAAACGCCGGACCACCGTCATCGGTCGCTTCTCGGCGAAACCAGCTGCCTCAGTCTTTGCTGGGCGGCTCTCGACCTCGTCATAGTCGGCGCCAGAGATCTCGCATTTCCTGGGTTCGAGCATCTTCAACTCGCCGACCCGCGCGCCGGTAAGCGCGCGCAATCATCCGTGGAAACTACCCTTACAATACTGACGCAGGGCGGAGAAACAGCTTCGCCTTCACAGCAGTCGCGGGACGCGACCCTGAAGTAGCGCCACCCACCCTTTACTAGCGTCCCAAAACTTACTAGCGTCCCAGAACCGACTGGCACATAGAGGCGAGGAGCAGGGAGCCATGGCTTTGAAGCAAATCCAGCTACCGGGTCGACGGTCCCGGGCAGACGAGCTCTACGAGTATCTCCGCCATGCCATCATGAGCGGTCGGCTCGCGGCTAACGAACGCTTGGTTGAGCAGCAGATAGCGAGCAGAGCTTCGGTTAGCCGGACTCCCGTTCGTGAGGCGATCCGCAAGCTTGAGGTGGATGGGCTGGTCCGCCAGACGCGTGCAGGCGTCATCGTGGTCCAGCTTTCTGATACCGAGCTCCGAGAACTTTGTGAGGTCCGAGTAGTTCTGGAAGGCTTGGCCTGTTGGCTTGCTGCCGAGTCACGATCACTTCTCGATCTCCAGGTTCTAGATGAGATCAGGGCCGACTACGCGACTGCGGTCGCCGCTCACGACATAAACTCACTTGTCAAAGCCAATCTCGCCTTTCACGAAACGATCTGGCGAATGGCCAACAGCAAGTACCTGTCGAACCAGCTTCGAGAGCTGCGGTCGCGGATCCAGGGTCTTCAAGCAAGCACCCTTGCCGTTGCGCATCGACAGTCCGAGTCACGGGCGGAACATGATCAAATAGTCAATAGCATCCGCGATCGCGATGCAGACGCGGCCGAGAGAATCGCGCGCGTCCATTTCCGGCACGCGATGGTCTTGAGGCTCATGCCGAACGTGTGGGATCGCGAGGACAGATCAGAGTCTCACGACACGGGCGAGCTTAGGCGCTAGACACCTTCGGCGTCGCGGGATTAAAGACAATGATCCGTTGATCCGTCATGTCCTGGATAGCGTATCGCGGCCCCTCGAGACCGTAGCCGCTGGCTTTGACGCCCCCGTAAGGCATCAGGTCTGCGTGGTAGCTGGATGTGTCATTCACCATCACCCCCCCTACTTCGAGAGCGCGGGCAAGTCGGAGCGCGGTATTGAGGCTCTCTGTGAAGACCCCTGCCTGAAGCCCGTATTGCGACTGATTGGCGATCTCGATGGCCTCGTCCAGACTATCGACGGGATGAATTGCAACGACTGGGGCGAAAATCTCGTCGTTCATGATCGACGTGTCAAGCGGTACATCCGCGAGGAGCGACGGCTTCAACATGGCACCTTGCCGTGCACCACCAACTAGTGCCCGTGCACCTCGTTTCTGTGCCTCCGTCAGCCACTCTTCGGCCCTTGTCGCCGCCGCAATCGAAATCATCGGACCCACATTGGTTTCGGGGTCGGACGGGTCGCCAGTGATCAGTCTGTCGACCCTTGAGGCCAATGATTCCTCAAGGCGGCGCTGGACTTTCCGGTCGACCAGCACCCGCTGGACCGATGTACAGACTTGGCCGGCTTTGCGATACCCTGCTCGGGTGATGAGGTCGGCTGCTCTTTCGATGTCGGCGTCGTGACAGACGATAGTCGCGCTGTTTGATCCCAGCTCTAGGTGAGTCTTGGCGATATGTGAGCGTCGTTTGATCGCCAAGCCCACGGTGGTCGATCCCGTGAATGTGAAGTACCGAATTCGTGTGTCCCCAGTCAGGGCAGCGCCAACTTCATCACCTGAACCCACCACAAGCTGAAAGAGGCCGGGAGGAAGCCCCGCGTCGATCAGCGCTTCGGCGAGTAGCACCGAGCAGAGAGGCGTGAGCGTCGCGGGCTTTAATACGACCGAGTTGCCGGCCGCAATCGCGGGACCGACCTTGTGGACGACGGTGCTTAGGGGCGCATTGAACGGCGCAATCGCGCACACGACGCCGACGGGCACCCGAAGAGTGAAAGCCAATCGACGCTCGCTGCCGCGCGTCGCCTCAACGGGGACGGTTTCACCAGTCAAGCGCATCGCCTCGCCGGCGCACAGACGGAGCGTCTCCACCGCTCGCTTGAGTTCTGTCCGAGCGTCGTTCAGGGTGAATCCCGTCTCTGCGACGTACGCGGCGATGACAAGGGGTGAGCGGTCTTCCATGATCCGAGCGGTCGCCTCGAGTATCTCGGCGCGCCGCCAAGCCGGTAGCAGTTCCCTCCTGCTTGCGGCCACAGCTGCGCCTACAGCCGCCTCAACTTCATTCTTAGAGGCCGTCCGGAGCTCTGTCACAGGCACGTTCAGGTACTTGTCGATGACCGGTACCACGGGTCCAGGTCTCACCCACTCGCCGTTGATCAGTAGCCCGCTGCCCGAGACCACCAACTTCCCCAATGTCACCTCCTATTGGACTCGCTCCCACACGCGCATATATCGCAATATATGTTGCCACACTCCGCAGTTCGCATACAATTGCATGCGAGCCCTTGGTGTCAGCAGTAGAGAGCACGCAGGCGAGTCCGAGGCCGGTCGGCTAGACGTAGTGCCCATCCACGGACCTTGCCGAGGGCTTGGCAAAGCTTCGCGGCCCGAGCCGAGCCACCCCTGGGCCCTCCAGGCCTGCCCGCCGCCACTCAACGGTTGACATTCCGCGTCGGCGTGGTGGTATCATCCTGCATACATTTGTACACTCTAAGGG
>JBAPWO010000294.1:0-12889 GCA_049283735.1 Candidatus Dormiibacterota bacterium | reverse complement strand
CAGTGGTAGAGCAGCGGTTTCGTAAACCGCTGGCCGGGAGTTCGAATCTCCCCGTCGGCTCACTGTGATGTCTCAGGACATCGTGCCCGTCTGTCGCACTTCATGGTGCCCGATCCGGGGCGGCTGGCCGACGCGGCGCGCGGCACGACACCAATTCGTGAGCAGCCCGTTCTCCCTCCTTCCGATGGCCGTAGGCCCCGACAACAGTCACTTGGGATCCATGCCACACTAACAACCACGGGTCTGCGGGAACACGCTGGTTCAGGCCTGGGGAGGGGGATAGGAAGGAGTGAAGTCGTACCCAAGGCGCTCACGTCGCGCCCAGGGAGTGCTGCGCAGCCCTTTGCTGTCATCGCGGCATTCCTCGACGGCGTCCTCATCGCGGGTGCGCTGGACCGGCACGCGCCCAGGCAGATGGCTTGCCGGAGGCGGCCTGGTGGGGCCCGCCCCGATGAACTGGCTGCGCGGTCGCCTTCTCATCGTGGCTTGCGGGGGCCTGCTCCTCAACTTCGTGGTCACTTCGGTCCGGGCGCTCTCGTACCTCAGTCAGAGTGACTTTGTCCCGTACGATGCGGCCGGGCGGATCATCCGCGCCGGCGGTCAGTGCTTGTACTGCATCGCCACCCAGGAAGCTTCGGTCCACGTCGTTGCCGGCACCGCCAACAGCGGTGGATTGGACACGATCGGCGGACTCGTCTTTATCAGCCCGCCGGCGGTGGCCTGGCTGTTCGCGCCGCTCGCCGGTCTCGATCCCCACCTCGGCAGGGTCATCTTCATGGTCCTCTCGACAGCCGGGCTCGGGCTCGCCGCGTGGCTGATCGCGACCCACTGGCTGCCGGGCCTCGCGAAGGGCCAGCGCATCTGCCTGGTGATCGCGTCGATCGCCCCGGTGCCTGCGGTAATCGGCGTCGCCGGCCAGATAGATCCGCTCATCTTCACCGCGGTGGTGCTCGGGATCACCCTGGCCCGGCGCTTCCCGGTGCTCGGAGGCGTCCTGATCGGCGCCCTGGTGCTGAAGCCGCAACTGTTCGTGCTCGTCCCAGTCGCGCTGATCGTGAGCAGGCAGTGGCGGGTGCTCGCGGGCACGGCCCTGAGCACTGCCCTGGTGGCAACCTCGATGTTCGCCCAGGGACTCAGCCACGTGCTCGACTGGCCGCGCTTTGTGGCCGCGTACGGCTCGCTCTCGGACTGGCTGCCGCAGTCGCTGCCCCCGCAACTCGGCTTTCTCACCGGCTCCAGGCTGGTCCTCGCCAGCGCCGCACTGCTCGGCTACACGCTCGGCTCGGTATGCCTCTGGCGCTGCCGGCGCCGGCTCGGCAGTGTCCAGTCGGCGATCGGGATGGGCCTGGTGCTCACCATGATCGCGTCGCCGCACCTCTTCGGCGCCGATCTCGTAATGCTCGTCATCCCTCTTGTCGTCGTGGCGGCGCGGGACTGGAGCCGGGCCATCAGCCTCGCGCTCGCAGTCTCAGTCGCCGGCGTGCTCGACGTCGACCTTGGCGTGGCGATCGCCGGCCCACTGGTCCTATTGGCGATAGCTCTCGTGACGGTGGCGCCGGGGCTGGTCGAGCGCAGAACCGGCCAAACCGTAGCTCTGGAAGTAGTTGGCCATGCATATAGCCAACGGATTCAGAGGCCTCGCCTCACCACCGATGGCGCCAGGACTGCCCGGGCGGGTGGACATACCTCGGCAGCGAACGAAGAATGTGTCATCACGGGCAGGATCTAATGCGGCTGCCCAATGGTCGCCGCTCCCGTCGGCGCACCATCACCATTCTGCGGTGACTTACGGCCCTTCTTCCGCGGCCGATTACGCCATTGCTCCCACGCGACAGCCTTCCGGATGCACCATCCGCTGCTGAAGAGCAAGCCGTATTCCAACCCATATAACCCAGTGAAGATGACGGGGTTGACCGGTCTACCCCCGTCGACCACAACATGGAAGAAGAGCGCGCAGGACGCACTGAACGCAGCGAATAAGAAGAAGCCGACCACCCACAGGCGCATGGGCGCTGCCGATATCGCGGCACCGACCTCTCGGGGAACGAGACGCTTTCGTATCGGCACGAGAATCAGCGCACTTGGGTAGGAGGCGACGACAGCAGCGGTCAGGAGCGAGCTGATGGTGAACCCGTCGCCGTTGCTGAGGCCGAAGGCGACGGTGAGTCCAACCCAGAGTGGAAGTGCACTCCCGAGGATGACAGCCGCCGGCCAGTAGCGCACACCCGCGTCCCAGCGCGGGGTCGAGAACTTGCCCGGCAGGGGGTATGAATCCCAACGGGGTGGCCGTTGGTCTTCGACCTTCCCACCCTCCTTCATAGCATCCCGAACGATAGCTCACCAAAAAGGGTGCGAGAGGATGACGTGGTGCGAAGCTGGATCAGGAGATCGGCGGCTGTAGCGCTCGCGGCGCTGGCGGCGCGGTTGGGGGCCCGCCTCCCGCCCATACGTAGCGGTCCCAGAGCCCGTTGAGGTGACTCTGGTAATACAGCGGGTAGAGGGTGAAGATGAAAGCGAGCAACAAGCCAAGGCCGCCCGACGCCCGACTTGGACTGCCGCCAACCGCCTCCATTCTCGCGATGCGCTTGCCTGTCCTGTAGATGGTCACCAACGGCGGAATGACGAGGATGCCCCCAGGAATGAAGGCCAGCACCGAAAGCGCCGGCTTTATGGAGTCGTCCCGGAGAAAACGACGCGCCTCATCATTGACCTTGTAGATCCAAACGTACGAGTAAATGCCGAGCGTGATGAAGGGCAGGCCGAGCCACACCCCGACGATGTTCCGTTTCTTGTAGGTCTGATTTCCGATCACGACCGTCTGCGACATTGGGAATCCCCTTGACGAGCCGCTCGCAAGCCGCCGAGCGTGCCGGCCGGAGTCTAGTTGTATCGCCTGGCGCCACGGGGGAAGTTGTCAGCTGGGAGGCGGTGGACCCTTCGTGATTGGGAAGGAGATCGGACCGATGCGCGAGAGCACGTAGAAACCGATAGCGAAGAGCGCCAGTGCCACTGCCGTCCGGGAGAGCACTCCGTTCGTGGTCAACTCGACCACTCCTGCCACCAGGAACAGCGTGAAGCTGACGACGATGCAGAAGTCCTTGAATGTCATGGCTTCTTCTCCCCATTCGTGAACGTGACCCACAGCTTAGGACTCCAGGAATAGATCTGGGTCCGCTGACCAGGAGGCCGCCCGCTGGCATACAGTGCCGGTCACGGAGGACGAGGCATGATCGGTGCACGGTTGCTGCGCCTGGTGTGGTCGGTTGTGGTCGTGGCGCTCGTGGGCTGCGGCGGCACCGTCACGAGCGGCGCAACCCCGGCAACCAGCACGAACTACGTCCAGCAGTACGCAAATGCCGGGGCCGCGCTGGACACGGCGACGACCACATGGGACACGCTCGGCCAGTCGCTGGTCGTGGCCGGCACGAACACCGTGGCCAACGAGGCACCCATCGATGCCGCCTATGCCCAGGCGCTGCAGGCCTTCAACACCTCGCTGCTCAGCATCCAGTTTCCCGCATCAGCCCAGAACGACGTCCGCGCGGTGGTCAACGCGGCGGCGATCGTGCGCCGCGACCTCGCCGGCGTCGCGAGCGGGGCGGTCACAACCGCTCAATTCGCGAGCGATGAGTCCAACCTCCAGGCGGCGATCAACCTCGTGCAGCGGGATCTCGGTCTGGGTTCGAGCACCCCGATCGCTGGTGGGTGAGATGCCGTCGGAAGGACGCCTCGGCTGACGGCTCGACTAGACCAGGAGGTGGAGCGCAAACGCAACGCCGAAGGCGACGACCACGGAGCGGAGCACCACGGGGCTCAGGCGCCGTGCCACGGTCACGCCGATGAAGCCTCCTGCCGCGCTCATCGGGAACATGACCAGGACCGCGATCCACGACACCGGCCCGAAGAAGGCGAAATAGATGGCCGCGACCACGTTGATGATCAGTGACATCATGCCCTTGAGCGCGTTGATCCGCTGCAGGTCGTCGCGGATGAACAGTCCGAGCACCGCGAGCATCATCACGCCCAGACCGGCGCCGAAGAATGCGCCGTAGGCACCGCCGAGAAACTGCGCCGCCGCGAGCATGGGCGAACGGTGCTGTTCGTGTTCCGGACGACGCGCGCTGACCCGCGACGTGACCACGGGCTGGAGCAGGAGCAACGCGCATGCGCCGAGGATCAGCCACGGGACGACAGCCGCGAACACGCTGTTGGGAGTCCGCGTCAACAGGATCGCGCCGACGATCGCGCCTGCGACGCTGATCGGCCCGAGAAAACGCACCCGCTCGCGTTGAACCTTGAGCTCCGCCCGGTAGGCGACGCTACCCCCCGCGTAACCCGGAAGCAGGCCGAGCGTGCTCGTGACGTTTGCGGTCAGCGCCGGGAAACCGAGGAGGAGCAAAGCCGGAAAAGACAGAAGCGTTCCTCCTCCCGCGACTGCGTTCACTGCGCCCGCAACCAGCGCCGCGGCCGCGACCAGGAGCAACCGTGCGGCGTCGAGATGGATCAAGGGTTGCCGGGCGCGATCCTCGCGCGTGCCGCGGCCACTCTCAACCCAAGAATGTCGGCGCTCAGCTCGCCGGCGGCGAGGCGCGCTCGGATCTCGCGCTCGTGCGCGACGCGCTCCAGCACACCGCGAGCCACCTCGACGGCCGACGCGGCGGCGACGCAGACGACCCCGTCGTCATCGGCGACGATGACGTCACCGGGCTCGACCTCCTGCCCCGCGCACACCACGGCGCGATTCACCGCTCCCGCGCCATGTTTGGTCGTGCCCTGCGCCGTGATCCAACGCGACCAGACCGGGAAACCCATCGCGCGCAACTCGGCCACGTCGCGCACCCCCGCATCGAGGACGGCGCCGATCACTCCGTGGGCGCGGAGCGATGTCGCAAGCAGCTCCCCGACGACCCCGGCGTTCCTCGGCGGCCCGGTCGCAACCACCAGCACATCGCCCGGACGGCAGTGCTCGACCGCCATGTGGATCATCAGGTTGTCCGCCGGTGGGCACAGCACCGTCACCGCCGGACCCGCGATGCGGATGCCCTGCTGGATCGGGCGAATCGCCGGGTCGAGCAAACCTGCTCTGCCGAAAGCCTCGTGTGCGGCGGCGACGCCGTGGGTGGCGAGGGTGGCGACGGCCGCCGACCGGTCCGCCTCCACCGACCGATCACCGCCCGACATCAGGCCGGTGACGCGACCACGATGTTGCGAAGCTTCCCGATACCCTCGATCTCCGACTCCATGACGTCGCCCGGCTGCAGGAATTCCGGTGGCGTGCGAGCAAAGCCGACCCCTTCGGGCGTGCCGGTCGCGATCAGCATCCCCGGAAGCAGGGTCATGCCGACCGACAGCCACTCGATGATCGCGTCCACGGGGTAGATCATGTCGCGGCTGTTCGCATCCTGCTTCACCGAGCCGTTGATGCGCAGCTCAAGGTGCAGCGATTGCACGTCGGCGATCTCATCTCGTGTCAATACCCACGGGCCGACCGGGCAGGATCCGTCGAGGCTCTTACCCTTGAACCACTGACCGCCCCAGCCGTTCTGGATGTCGCGTGCGGTGACGTCGTTGAGCACGGTGTAGCCGAAGACGTGGCTGAGCGCGTCCTGGCGCTTGATGTTGGCGCCGCGACGTCCGATCACGACGCCCAGCTCGACCTCCCAGTCGATCTTGGTGCTCACCGAAGGGTCGATGCGGATGTCGGCGTACGGGGCGGCGATGGTGGTGATCGCCTTCGTGAAGATCGTCGGCGGCCCGACCTCGGCGTTCGAGGCGCGCGCGGTCTCCTCGGCATGCTTCTGGTAGTTGCGACCGATCGCGAGCACGTTCCCCCGCGGCGGGTCGAAGGGCGGAAGCAGGGTCAGATCCACAAGCTTGCGAATCGCGCTGGCCGGCGCCGACGACGCCAGGAGGCGCAGGCGATCGACGCCCTCCTCGCCGGCGTCGATCACACCGAGAACGGTCGCCGGCAGCGGGGCCGATCCAGCGCCGTTCGCAGCGGCGGCAACGTCGACGATCTCATCGGGTGCGCCGTCGCGTCCGACACCCAGGCGCGGCGTACCACCATCGCCAAACATGAGCAGTTTCATACCGTGTTCGCCTCCGAGCCGGACGCTGAGCTGAGACTCGTCGCCGCTCCCAAAAACAGTTCCTCGAAATCCTGGCGATCGAGGAGTTCGCCGGGTTGACCTTCCATGCGAATGGATCCGGACACCAGAACCGAGGTGTACGCCGCGATCTCCAGCGCGGCTCGGGCGCGCTGCTCGACGAGCAGCACCGCCTTGCCCAGCGCCCCAAGTCCGCTGACCTGCTCGCGCAGCAATTTGTCGGCGAGTTGCGGCGCGAGGTTGGCCGTCGGCTCGTCGAGAATGAGCACCTTGGGATCGAGCATGAGCACGCGCGCGATCGCGAGCATCTTGCGTTCGCCGCCGCTCAACTTGTCGGCGCGACGTTTGAGCATCGGCTCCAGCGCGGGGAAGACCCCGACCACCTCCGGCACACGCGCGCGGATGGTTGCTGCAGGCAGCAGGTACCCGCCCATCTCAAGATTCTCGAGCACCGTCAAAGGCTCGAAGATGTCCTGCACCTGCGGCACATATCCGACGCCGCGCCGCGCCAGCTCCTCGGGTCTGTGGTTGGTGACGTCCTCGTCGCCGAGCACGATCCGGCCGCTGGTCACGCGGAGAATGCCGACCAGCGCCTTGAGCAGTGTGCTCTTGCCCGCACCGTTGGGCCCGATGACGGCAACGATCTCGCCGGGGCCGACGCTCAACGTGACGTCCTGGATGACCGGCACACCGCCGTAGCCGGCGGTGATGCCCTCCGCGCGCAGGAGTGGATCCGGCCGCTTCGCGGAGGCCGTCGCGGTGTTAGCCGACAAGGTACGCGTCGACAATTTCACGTTGCTGGCGAAGAGCCGCCATGGTCCCCTGGCCGATGACGCTGCCTTGCGCCATGACCACGACCGGGTTGGCCATGCGCTCGATCATGTGCAGCTCGTGCTCGACCATCAGGATGGTCAACCCCTCGTCGCGGAGCGCCTCGCAGTAGTCGGCGATCTCCCCGACGATCGACGGGTGCACGCCCGACATCGGCTCGTCGAGGAGCAGCAGCCGAGGCTGGAGCATCAACGCGCGCATGATCTCGACGAGACGCTTCTGGCCGCCGCTGAGCGAGCTCGAGTAATCCGATTCCTTGGCGCTCATCCGGAAGCGGTCGAGCAGGACGCGTGCCCGCTCGACGAGACGGTCTTCATCCCCCTTCCAGTAACGCTTGCCGAGCAGAGCGCCCCTGAGCGAGTCGCCACGATTGTCGGGCGCCGCCGCGAGCAGGTTCTCGAGGACGGTGAGTTGAGCGAACTCGGACGGGAGTTGAAAGGTGCGCACCAGGCCGCGGCGCGCGCGGCGGAAGGCCGGCAGCGCGGTCACGTCCTCCCCGTCGAAGACGATCGTGCCGGAGCTTGCCGGCAACGTGCCGGCGAGCACGGCGAGGAACGTCGACTTGCCGGCTCCGTTGGGACCGATGAGCCCGGTGATGTGACCGGGGAGCACATCGATCGACACATCCTCGACGGCACGCACGCCCTCGAAGTGCCTGCTCACATGGAGAGCCACCAGAAGCGGGCGCTCGCCTTCGGTTTGCCGACCGGTGACGGGAGTAACCGCGACGGTGTCAGTCTCGGCCGGCACGCTGCTCCCCCACCTCAACGGTTGCCGGCCGCGCCGCGAACACCCGACGCCGCTCGGGCACCACTCCGCGCGGCCGGAACCAGAGAAAGCCGAGGATCAGTCCGCCGATGCACACCCACTCGAGCGCAGGGATCAGCCCGGGCGGACCGAACTGCGGCAGGTAGCGGGTCGCCTCCTCGAATCCCACCGGGACGAGCAATGCCCCGAGCACCGCGCCGTAGTTGTTGCCCCGACCGCCGACGATGACCGCGGCGAAGAGGATCAGCGTTTCCGGGTAGAGCCAGGTCGACGGTGCCCAGGTGGTGATGAAGCCGACGAGGATGGCTCCACTCAAGCCGGCGATCGCACCGCCGACGACGAACACGGCCATCTTCATCGCCACCGCGTTCTTGCCGAGCGCCTTGGCCGCAACCTCGTTCTCGCGCATCGCCCGAAGGGATCGTCCGTACGGCGAGTTGATAATCCGCTGCACGATGAAGAAGACGATCACCGCCAGGATCAACGCGCCCGCGGTGTACGCCCACACGTACCCGTCGGAGTAAGAGTTGAACTTGTCTGCAAGTGGTCGAGGAACCAGCGCGAGGCCGGCGGCGCCGTCGAGGAAGAGTGGCGTGTTGGTGACAACGAGTGTGGCGATCACCGAGAGGACGAGCATCGCGATCGCCTGATAGTCGCTGCGCAGCCGGCGGAGCACCACGAGACCGATCGGCGGTGCGAGCAGGGCGCCGACCACAGTCGCGGCGATCCAGGGAAGCGGAAAGCTCAGGTTGAGGCCGAGGATGTAGGTCTGAAAGCCGCCGTTCGCCGAGTCCGGCGGCAGCGACAGCACCCCCGCGGTGTACGCGCCGGCCGCCTGGAAGATGATGAAACTGAAGTTGACGATGCCGGACACCCCGAACTGCAGGCTGATCGCCAGGCAGGCCAGGATGTCGACCGCCGCGTAGACGAGGATCGTCGTGAGGTAGTAGGTCACCCTGCAGCCGCGAGCGCGCCTCGCTTGGCGAGCAGACCCTGGGGCCGGAGCACCATGACCAGGACGAGAACGGCGAAGGCGACAACCTGCTTGTACTCGGGGGAGATGATCGCGGCGCTGATCTCGGTCATCTCGCCGATGAGCACCGCACCGATCATCGCCCCATAGGGACTCCCGGCGCCGCCGAGGATCGATGCCGCGATGATCGGAATGAGGAATTCAGAGCCGCTTGCCACCGAGAACGAGTCGGAGTTCATGCCCGCGACCGTCCCGGCGACGCCGCACAGCGCGCCGGTGATCAGCCACGCAAGATCGACGACGCGGGCGGTCGGGATGCCGCAATTGCGCGCGAGTGTGGGGTTGGCGGCGGTCGCGCGCATCGCCTTGCCGAGCCGGGTGAATCGGAGCAGCGCGTGGATGGCCAGCATCACGACGACCGCCACCACGATGATCGCGAGCTGGACTCCGGTGAGCGCGATCGAGCCCAGGTGGTAGGTCGGACCCGGGTTCTGGTGATACGAGACGCTGTAGTAGCCCACGATCGGAAGCATCACGTTCGCGATGACGAGCGAGACGGCCAGCGAGATGATCACCATGCCGATGAGGTTCGTCCCCTTGCGTTGGAAGGGCGTGTAGACAAGGCGGTTGAGCAGGAACGAGAAGACCGCGCCGAAGATGGCGCCGACCGGCAGCGACAACCAGATGCTCACTCCCGCGTTGTTGACCGCGTAAGCGGCGTACGCGGAGGCGATCATCACCTGTCCGTAGGCCAGGTTGATCATGTTGGTGATGCCGAATTGCATCGTGAAGCCGACCGCCGAGATGGCGATGATCGACATGGACACGAGGCCGAAGCCGAAGGCGGCGACGATGAGACTCATCGCCGCCTCCGACCGATCTGTGGCTCAGCCACCGCCCGCCGCGATGATGGTTGCCGTCTGCGCCTGAGAGAGGGTGCCGATGGTGATCTCATTACCCGAGGCGTCGTATCTGACCAGGATGTAGCCCTGCTGGGAGTTGTTGTACTGGTTGTAGTTGGTCAGCCCACCGGCACCGACCCACTGAACCTTCTGGCCCTTATTGATGGCAGCGACACCGGTTGCATAGGTATGCACCGTGACCGCTCCGGCGACTCCGTTGCCGACGTCCCTGATCACCGAGTTGTACACGGTGGGGTCGAGGCTCTTGGTCTCATCCATGGCGAGCGCCGCCTGCATGATGCCGTCATAGAGGTGGAGGGTCGCGCCACGCTGCGAGTACTTCGGTGCATCGGGAAACTGCGACGCCACGGCGTCGAGGTTCGTCTTGAACTCAACATAGCCGGGTCCGCTGAAGCTCACACCGAGGTCGACGGCGGTGAACTTGTCGACGACCGTCGGAACGCCGAGCGCGCCCGTGACCGCAGCGAACCACACCGGGTCGATGGTCGCCGACGTCCCCATGAATGGGAGCATGGTGCCGTTGTTCAGCTGCTTGACCTCGGCCATGTAGGTCGCGTCGGTCGGTCCCAGTGCCTCGGTGAAGATCACGTCCGGATGGGTGGCCAGCATCGCGGTGACCTCGGTTCGATAGGACGGTTGACCGAGCGCGATCGACTGGTTGATGGTCACCGTGGCGCCCAGCCCCTGCAGCGCGGCCATCGCCGGGCCGACGAACGCCTGGGATCCGATGTCATTGCCGAACACGAGCGCGACCCGCTTGTAGTTGAAGTGGTAGAGCGCGCTTCCCACCATTGCGAACGCGTCGAATTCATCGGGTGGAACCAGTCGATGGAAATAGGTGAACATCGTCTTGTTGAACTCGGACTGTCCGGTCATACAGAACATTGGAATGTGCGCCTGGTCGAGGATCGGCGCCACGCTCGCGGCTTCGTCGGACGTGCAGCCGACGACCGCCATGAGATTCGAGTTGCTCGCGATCATCTGCTGGGCAGCGGGGACGGCATCAGCGGGTTCGCCGCGAGTGTCAAACTCCTTGCAGCTCACCATGTGGCCCATAACACCGCCGGCGCCGTTGATGGCTCGTGCCGCCGGCAGGCAGGCGGCGAAATACGCCGGTCCGAGCGCGGCGTCCGGGCCGGTGAACGGCGCGATGACTCCGATGAGCAGGGGCGACTTGCTGGTGGAACCGCTGGGGGTCGAGCTCCCGCACGCGGCGAGCGCGAGGGTGAGCATCGCGAAGACGACCCCAACCCCTTTGCCGACCCGTTGATGGCTTGCGAGCATCAGATGCCTCCTAGCGCACAGAGCGCGGCTGGCGAAGATTGTCGACAATACTAGCGACAGTCTTGTGAACAATCTAGCCCTCACCTCCGCCGCGCCAGGAGCAGCCACGAGCGCCACCGCCAATCCGTGCGACCGGCTCCGTGAGGCGATCGTGAGTGGCGAGTTCCAGCCCAACGAGCGCCTGGTCGAAGCGGACCTTACCGTTCGCTATGGGGCGGGGCGGACAGCCATCCGCGCCGCCCTCGCGGTCCTTGACCAGGAGGGCCTCATCGTCCGCGAGCCTCACCGGGGAGCACGCGTCCGGCTGATCTCGGCGCGAGAAGCGCTCGAGATCGAGCAGGTGCGCAACGCGCTGGAGCGATTGCTCGCGCGGAGCGCCGCGGGACGCGCGACCAGCGGCGACGTGGCCGATCTTGGCGACATCCTCGCGGCGATGGCCGAGCGCCTCCGCGAGGCCGACGCCTGGGGCTACATGCAGCTCAACCCGCAGCTGCACCGGCGGATCTGGAAGATCTCCGGCAACGAGGTCGCCACCAAGATGCTCATCACCCTCAAGTCGCAGAGCATCCGGTTCCAGTACGGCACCATCCTCCGGCCCGGCCGTCCCGAGCAATCGCTTCGCGAGCACGAGGCGATCGTTGCCGCGATCTCGGCGCACGACCCCGATGCCTGCGATGCCGCGATGGCGATCCACCTCGGCCACGTCCTCGAGACTCTGCGGTGGGCGATCGAGTCGCAGGAACGCCAGCGGCCGTGGTCGGCGCTTCGGGAGCCCGCGCTTGACGCTCAGCCCTGAGGTTTGGGGACACGCGCTCGCTCGAGTTCGACGATGGGTAGGCCACGACGTGGCGGCGGCAGCTCACCATCGACAGGCGGTGGGGTGCCGTAGCAAAATACCGCGCGTGAAACGATCGAACCCCGCGCTGCAGATTCGGTGCGCTCGCTGCGGCGAGGCAAGGATGCTTCCGCTGACGGTCCACCTCCCGCGCGCCGAGTACCTGCAGATGCGGCGCTTCGCCAACCCGGTGCGTGCGGAACTGAAGTGCATCGCCTGTGGGCACCGCCACGTCGCTCATCCCCGCGTCCTCCTCCCCGGCTGAGCAGTACCCTCGGCCGCGCCGTCACCCGCCTCCGGTCAGAATGGGCCGGTGGCATCGGAGAAGTTCACCGTGCAGCGCGGCACCGCCACCCTTGCGGGTGAGCGCTGGCCGGGCGATGGACAACGCGTGATCCTGCTCCACTCGGGTGTGACTGATCGCCGCTCCTGGTACGCGGTCGCGGAGGCGCTCGATCCCCAGAGCGATGTCGTCGCGTACGACATGCGCGGCTATGGGGAGACGTCGGGGGCGACGTATGGCTTCTCGCACCTCGATGACCTCGAGGCCGTGCTTGACCAGGTGACCACCGGACCGGTCTGGCTGGTGGGAAGTTCGATGGGTGGCGAGGTCGCGATCGACGCCGCGCTGACGATGCCCGAGCGCGTCGCCGGGATGGTGCTGCTCGCCCCCGCGGTGAGCGGCGCGCCCGAACCGAGCGTGTTCGACGCGCCCACCGATCGACTGGTCCACATGTGGGAGGCCGCGCAGTCGTCGGGCGACATCGACGAGATCAACCGGATCGAGATGTGGCTCTGGCTCGACGGGCCGAGCGCGACCGAGGGGCGCGTGGCCGGACCGGCTCGAGAGCTCGCGCTCGCGATGAACGCGATCGCACTGAAGAACGAGATCCCCGAGGAGTCGGGAAAGAGCGGCCTCGCGGCGTGGTCGAGGCTGGAGGAGATCAATATCCCAGTGACCGTCGCGTGCGGTGACCTCGACCTGCCGTTCATCATCGCGCGTTCGAAGGAGCTGGCCGACTGGCTTCCCAAGTCGCGCTTTCACGTCTTCGAGGGGATGGCGCACCTCCCCTATCTCGAGCAGCCGGCGGTGGTCGCGGAGTTGATCACCACAGCCATCCGCACCCCAGGGGTCACGACCCCGGCGTGATCGTCACGTAGGTGGCGA
>JBAPWO010000293.1:0-18505 GCA_049283735.1 Candidatus Dormiibacterota bacterium | reverse complement strand
GGGCAGGCGCAATCGTTTCACGACTCCGCGACTGCGACGCCAAGGTTCTGGTCGTTGTTGACGGATTCATGCGCCGCGGCCGTGCGGTTGGCATGAAGGCCGTGGCCGATGAGGCTGCCGCTCAGCTGCCGTCGCTCGAGCACATCCTCGTGGTCCCCAACCTCGGCGACACGGACGCGCCGATGCGAGCGGAGCGCGACGTCCGCTACGAGGCGATGCCGCCGGACGCAACGGTGGACTGGCCGGTGGCCGCCACCGATGCCGACTCGACCTTCATGATCATCTACACGAGCGGCACGACCGGACGACCCAAGGGCACGGTGCACGTGCACGGCGGCTTTCCCGTCAAGGCGATGCAGGACATGGCTCACTGCTTCGACATCGGCGAGCACGACCGCCTGCTCTGGTTCACCGACATCGGCTGGATGATGGGTCCGTGGGCGATCTGCGGTGCCCTGAGCATCGGCGCGACCCTCGTGCTCTTCGATGGCGTCCCCGACCATCCCGGTCCTGACCGCCTCTGGTCGGTCGTGGCGCGTCATCGCGTCTCCGTGCTGGGCATCGCACCGACGGTGATTCGAGCTTTGATGCGCCACGGCGACGACCCGGTCGCGGCGCACGATCTCTCCTCGCTGCGCGTGCTCGGGTCCACCGGAGAGCCGTGGAACACCGACCCGTGGCTGTGGTATCAGCAAAAGATCGGCGGCGGCCGGCTGCCGGTGATCAACTACTCGGGCGGCACCGAGATCTCCGGCGGCATTCTCGCCGGCAACATGCTCACGCCGTTGCAGCCCTGCGCCTTCGCGGGGCCGTGCCCGGGGATGGCCGCCGACGTCGTCGACGAGAACGGCCGGAGCGTTCGCGGAAGGGTCGGAGAGCTCGTCATTCGCGCGCCGTGGCCGGGGATGACCCGCGGTTTCTGGCACGACCGTGACCGCTACCTCGAAACCTACTGGTCGCGCTGGCCCGATGTGTGGGTGCACGGCGACTGGGTCGAGGTGGATGCGGACGGGCTCTGGTACATCCGCGGACGCAGTGACGACACCATCAAGGTGGCCGGCAAGCGCCTGGGTCCCGCCGAGGTGGAGTCGGCCCTGGTCGCGCATCGGGCCGTCGCGGAAGCCGCGGCGATCGGCGTGCCGGATCCGCTCAAGGGCGAGGCGCTCGTCGTGTTCGTCGTGCTCAAGCCCGGCGTCGACGATTCGCCCGAGCTGCGCGCGGCGCTCACGCAGCGGGTCGCCGAGGACCTCGGCAAGGCGCTGGCACCGCACGCCGTCGAGATCGTGTCGGAACTGCCCAAAACTCGGAACGCGAAGGTGCTCCGCCGCGTGGTCCGGTCCGTCTACCTGGGCACGGATCCCGGCGATCTCTCGTCGCTCGAGAACCCCGGCGCCATCGACGCCATCGGGCGGACGCGCGCTCCCGCCTGACCAACAAACGTCCCGGGGATGTCCGGAGCCTCGCTCGATGATGGGCGGCTCCGCGTCGGGATGCAGCGCCGTCGCAACGGCGGCGCCCGCCCGACGTCCTCGAGAGGGGGCGATCATGCCCGACTCCGTCCCGCTGCGCGGCAGCGCCTATCACCCCGCCGGAGGCACGCGCCCCGGCCACCGCATCCTCCGGAAGCTCAATGAGTCGGAGTTGCACGCCGATGCCGGCGTCACGCTCCTGCTCCGCGAGCGCACCAGCGGGCCGACGACGGCAGAGAGCCTCGCCTGGCTGCAAACGCTCCCCGACGCCAGCGCGCGCCACCTCGACATCGCCCAGCTGACGGCGCGGCACGGTTTCGACGCGGCTGACAGGGATCGCGTGGTGCGCTGGGCGAGCGCCGCTCGCCTGCAGGTCTCCGGCGAGGACGCCCCGACCCGACGCGTGATGCTGCGCGGAAGCATCGAGCAGCTCGCCCGCGCGTTCGAGGTCGACCTGGAGCGCTTCGGCTGGCAACGGCCCGACGGCCGCAGCGTCGAGTACCGCGGCCACCACGGCCCGGTGCGCCTCCCCGCCCACCTCGATGGCGTTGTCGAGGGTGTCTTCGGGCTCGATGACCGGCCGCTGGCACGTTCGCACGTCCGTGGCCTCGACGACGGCCGCACCGCGGTGTTCTCCTACGACCCGCCCCAGCTGGCCTCGCTCTACGATTTCCCGCGCCTGTCCAACGGCGGCCAGGGTGTCGAGCTGGTCGCGGCGATGATCGAGCTGGGCGGCGTCGTGCACCCGTTCGACCTCGCGGCCTCGTTCGCGCGCCTGGGGCTGCCCGCGCCGGACATCACCAACGTCTGGCTCGACGGCGCCACTCCCACCCCCGACCCGAACGGCGCCGACGTCGAGGTGGCGCTCGACTACCAGGTGATCGGCGGCATGGTCGCGGCGATGGCGCCCAAGGCCCACCTCACGATCGTCAGCTACAACGCGCCCAACAGCGAGCGCGGCTTCATCGACGCGGCGGCGACCGCCGCGAGCGACGCCATCCGCCACCCGGCGGCGGTGTCGATCAGCTGGGGCGCGCCCGAGGACCACTGGTCGCCGCAGGGGATGCGCGGGCTCGACGGCGCCTTCGCCACCGGCGCGCTCCACGGCGTGACCTTCAGCGCGGCCGCGGGCGACGCCGGGTCCACCAACGACGAGGTCGACGGGTACCAGCACCCGGAGTTCCCCGCATCGAGCCCGCATGCCTGGGCGTGCGGCGGCACCACGCTGCTCGCGGCTCGCGGCCGCATCCGGACCGAGACGGTGTGGAACGAGCTCGCCCGCGGCGCCGGCGCGGCCGGCAGTGGGGTCAGCACCGTGTTCCCGGTTCCGGCGTACCAGGCGGCACTCGGGATCCGGCCGCGGTCCGCCGACGGCGGCTCGCTCGGCCGGGGGCTTCCCGATGGTTCGGGGAACGCCGACCCGCTGACCGGCTGGAACGTGGTCGCGCTCCGGCGGCTCCGGTCCACCGGCGGGACCAGCGCGGTGGCGCCGATGTACACGGCGCTCTGGACGCTCGTCTCCGCGCAGCTGGGGCAGCGGGTCGGACTGCCACATCCTGCCCTCTACGCTCGGCGCGGCCGGGGATTCAACGATGTCACCGCCGGCGACACCGGTGGGCCGTACCGTGCCGGGCGTGGGTGGGACCTGGCAAGCGGCTGGGGCAGTCCCGACGGCCGCCAGATCGCCCGCGACCTCGGAGTCCGTGTCCAGGGCCCGGACACCCGCCGGCCACGAATCGGCGGTGGGGAACGAGAGATCGCCTGACCTCAGATCCCGAGCAGGGCGGCCGAGCCCGTGGCCAGCGCCACGGGCCGGCCGTCGGCGCCGAGAACCTCGGCGGTGCCGACCGTCAGGCTCCGGCCGCGATGCACGACCTTGGCCCGGGCTTCCAGGGTGCTTCCATCTCCCGCCACGGGGCGAAGGAAGTTCACCTTGATGTCCACCGACGCCATCCCCTCCCCCTTGGACAGGGTTGTCTGGGTGGCCAGGGCGAGCGCGAGGTCGGCGAGCAGCACGATGAAGCCGCCCTGCGGCCATCCGAACGGTGTGGCCAGCCAGCCACTCAACGGCATCGCGCATGACGCCGCTCCCAGGGTGGCCTCGGTGGGCACGATGCCGAGGAGGTGGTGCATCGGCGGCAGCGGCAGCTCTCCGCGGATCTGCGCGTGGATGATCTCGACACCGCTGCGCCGGAGGAATTCCTCCTCGTCGATACGCTCACCCGCAGGCGGACGAAGGTACGGGTCGGGGCCGTCGTCGGCGTTCGCGGACCGGCTCGAACCCGCCGGCGGCGCGGCGGTGCCACCCCGGGCCGGAGCACCGGCCGCGGCCTCGCCGAAGATGCGCATCCGCGACGTCGAGTAGGCGACCAGCTTGCCATCTCTGTCGACCACCTCGCCCGACGACAGTCCCATGGTGCGTCCGCTGTACAGCGCGCGGCCACGCGCCGTGATCACCGACCCGATCCGCGCGGGGCGGACATACGTCATCGACATCTCCGCGGTCGTGTACTGGGTGTGCGCGGGGAGCAGTGACTGCAGCGCGCACCCCAGGGCCGCGTCCGCGGCGAGCGCGAGCACGCCCCCGGGAACACCGCCGTTCGACCACTCGAACCACGGCGACACCGGAAGGCTGAAGGCTGCACTGCCGTCGCCGGCAGCGTCGAACGTCAGCCCGGTGAGCCTGCCCATCGGTGGTTGAGCACGAACCAGGCGCAGCGCTTCGAGTCCCCTGAGGTCGCGCGCCGACGAGTCGAGGATCTCACCACGCACCGGGATGTCGCGCCAGAGCGCGGGCTCACGGATCAGCATCGCCCGAGCTTAGCGACGCGTCGGGGTCGCGGTGCTCAGCGTGGTGGTGGTGCCGGAACCCACGCCACCCCCCTGCACGTCGACGTCGCCACGTCGGTGCCGACAACCGGCGCCGCATCGCCGGTGCCGCGCACGGTGATGGTGTCGGGAAACCCCGGGATCGGGATCGGCAGGGTTACCACTCGGGAGACCTCCGCAGCGACGCGGCATCCGTCGCTGGCGCACGACGTGCCCTCCGGGACCTGCGGGTCGTTCGCGGTCTTCGACACGAACGGGCTGGCCGCGTCACGCGGTATCTGCGCCGACTGGTCGGCGGCTTCGATACAGGAGCGCTCGAATGCGTACAGCGTCCCCTCGCGATCGAGCGGACTGATGTCGACAATCTGCACCGGGCACGACGCTCCCGCAGCGGCCGGGGTGCATGGAACCGTGACGTTGTAGAGGTACCGGGGATCGACCGCATCAGCACCGGACTGCGCGCCCAGCTGGGCAGCGGTCTGCACCCGTCCCGACCACACATAGAGATATGCGGAGTCGACCACGAGGCAGGTGAGACTGAACAGGAAGAGAGCGAAACCGAGCGCGAAGACAATGAGCGTCTGTCCGCGCTGGTGCCTACCCGCGACTCCGCCGCGCCGCGCCCTCACTGGCGGAAGGGAGGCGGGAGCGCCTCCGCCTGCGCATGCAGCGTCGGCGTCCAGAAGACACCCCAGGCCAGCGGCGTGTTCGCAAAGTCGAGAGAGGCCGAGGCGTTGCAGACGACGACGTCGAGGCCGGACGGTGGGTTGAGCGCTCGGTCCAGATACCCGGGGACGATGATGCCGCCGGGTTTGGTGGATCCGATGTCGCACGACACCTCGGCGCTCGACGGCGATCCCGGATACGCGACCGGTCGGACCGGCGGACTGCCGCCGCTCCCGCTGTCGCCGCCGGAGGTGCAGAGGGTCGCCCGCTGCCAGTGGAGCAGGCCGGTGTACGTCGTCATGGTTCCGTAGAAGCTCTCGGCGGCATACCGGCATCCGGTCGGCAACCCCGAGGTGACCAGGGTGCCTCCGGGTGCGCCGCAGCACCGCGTGCCAGTGGGATCGATGGCGTCCGCGGCAGCCTGAAAGCGCGACTGCGCCGCGAGCGCGGTGGCCGCGTTGAGCTGCTGCTGGACGGCGACCTGCACCATGACGGCGACGAAGTTGCAGATGAGGAACAGCAGGATCGGGATGACCAGTGCGGTCTCGAGGACCGCCTGAGCATCGTCGCCACGCCGTCTGCTGCGCCTCACGGAGCGAAACGAAGCGTGTGGGTCGTTGCCGAGATGTTGGTGGGGAGCTCGAAGGCGCCCGCCCCCGGGCCGAAGCCCGGCGGCACGAACGACGCGACGAAACCGACGACGTGCACCGTTATCATCGGCGAGTCGCCGCACCCCGCCGGGTACGGTGCCGCCTGTCCAGGCGGTGGGGTGGTGCATGCGGGTGGATCGGCCTCGCTGACGCAGACCACCACGACCCGGGGACCGTCCGCGGTCTGCACCTGCGCCGGCGTCGACGGACAGTGCTGGGCCGTGTCCGGCGCGCACCCGCCGCTCGGATCCGGCGCGCACCAGCTTTCGATTGCGGTGCCGAACAGCGCGCTGCGCAGCCGCCCGGAGATCGCCGCCGTCACCGCGCGCGTGTCCGGTGCCGTCTCCGAGATGGGGCTTGAGCCGGCCGATGACGCGATCATCGCGGCCTGTTCGACGGCGGAAACCTCGGCCGAGGTCTGCACCGCCCAGAGACCGGCATCCAGCGCGGCGATGAGGCAGAACAGAAAGAGCGGCAGTACCACCGCAAACTCGACGAGCGCCTGACCGCCTCGGGCGCCTGGCGCGCGCCGTGGGCGCCGTGGGCGCACCACTCCCTCGAATTCCCCTCCCATCGCCTGGCTATCGTAGCCGGGCGACGGGTGCCTACGAGGGAAGCACCACGAAGGTCAGGTTGAACGGGACGAGCGGCGTCAAGGTCACCGGATCGGCGGGCTGATCGGTGCTCGGGTTGATCAGCGTGCTCCAGTTGCCGGCGGCGAAGACCTCGAGGACGTACGGTGCGCCGTGGGGCACGCTAAGAGGCACGCTGCTGAAGCTGAAATCCCCGGCGGAGTCGGCGGTGGTGTAGTAGAAGGGCGCGCTGGTCTGATACCGCCCGCCGGGTTCGGCCTTGTAGTTGGAGCTGAGCCGGACCCGGCCGGAGACGGGAGCCCCGATGTGGGTCACCAGCGTGCCCGACACCGTCTCGGGCGCCTCGAGCATCGCCTCCGCCTGGGACGCCTCGGCGCTGCCGGGAAAGGTGCTCACCAGGTAGTCGAGGGTGGAGAGCGCCTCGACGTAGGAATCGTCGGCGAGAGCCTCGACCCCGGCGGCGAGCAGCGCCGAGGGATACAGGCTCACGGCGGTTCTGCTCGCCTGCGGCGAATGCCCCCGGAGCACGGTGTCGAGGATCGCCACGGCGTCGCCGGCCCGCCCGGCGGTGATCAGCAACCCGGCCTCAGCGGCCTGGTCGATAGGGAGTTGCTGCACAGCCTGGGCGCCGGCCGGGGTCGCCGGGGCGAGGGATCCGATCTCCAGCAGCCTCAGGATCGCGATCGGGTACTGGGCAGCGGCCGCCTCGGCGGTCGCGGTCTTGAAGAGGAGCGCCGCCAGCCTGCCACGGGCAGCTTTTCGAAGCGACGGGGCGGTCACCGATCGGTAGAGCGCGACCGCCGCATCCACCTCCCCTCTGCGGCCGAGCGCCGCCGCCCATGCCATCACCGTCTGCTCGGCGGCATTGCCGGCGGCGCGGGCGCCGCCGGGATCGATGAGAAACAGGGGCCCGGTCCGTCCGGCGATCGCCTCATCGATGGCAACCGCGTTGGCGTACTGCCCGCCCGCGGCGAGCCGTGATGCGGTGTCCGCCGCCGCTTCGGTGCCGGTCGCGGATCCCAGCCCGACACCGATCGCCGCGGTGACGATCGCGCCGATGACGAGGAACACGATCGGCCAGCGCCGGGCCGAGGAGGCCAGCGGCTCCGCGCGCGCCGGTGCCGCTGCAGGTGGCGGCCAGGAAGGCGGCGCGAGCGACGGAGGGGGCGACGGGTGCGGATCCACGTGCATAACGTACGTGCGCGCCGCCCCGGTTCGCGGTCCCGGGTCTCCGGATCGCTCCGGAGCCCTGCCGCGGGTGCGCTGAGTCGAGCCGGCTGGGGGACGAGTAGGCTGCTCGCCGGATGATCACTGTGGACGGCAGCGCGCTCAGCATCGAGGCGGTGGTGCGGGTCGCTCGGGAGCGTGAGGCTGTGGCCCTGGATCCCGGGGTTCGCGCGCAGATGCGGCCGGCGCGCGAGGTGGTCGACCGTCTCGACAGTGAGGGCGCGATCGTCTACGGCGTCACCACCGGCTTCGGTGCGCTGGCGGATCGGGCCGTCGACCCCGCGGATCGTGTCCTCCTGCAGCGATCGGTGGTGCTCAGCCACGCTGCCGGATCCGGTCCCCGGCTGGACGATGAGGTCGTCCGCGGGATGATCCTGCTCCGCGCGCGCACGCTCGCCGCCGGGATGTCCGGCGTCCGCGTCGAGCTGGTCGAGGGCCTGCTCGCGTTGCTCGAGGCGGGAATCGTCCCGTGGGTGCCGGAGCACGGCTCGCTGGGCGCATCGGGAGACCTGGCACCGCTGGCCGCGATCGCCACCGTGCTGCTCGGTCAGGGATGGACGGTCGGCGATGGTGGCGCCCGCATCGATGGCGCGCACGCGTTGCGGGCCAACGGGCTCACCCCGGTCGACGTCGAACCCAAGGAAGGCCTCGCACTCATCAATGGGACCGACGCGATGACGAGCCTGCTCGCCCTGGCGGTGCATGACATCGAGGACCTGCTCCGCCTCGCCGATATCGCCTGCGCGCTCAGCGTCGAGGCGCTGCTGGGGACGGCTCGGGCGTACGACGCTCGGGTGGTCGGGCTCCGTCCAGCCCAGGGACAGGCCGACTCAGCCGCGAATCTGCGCGCGCTGCTCGAGGGAAGCCCGATCGTCGCGTCGCACGGTCCGTCGCGTCACGCCGTCCAGGATGCGTACTCGCTGCGCTGCGCCCCCCAGGTGCACGGCGCCGCCCGCGACGTGGTCTCCTTCTGCCGCCAGACGGTCGAGCGTGAATTAGCCAGTATTGTCGATAATCCGGTGGTCATCGGTGACGAGGTGGTCAGCGCCGGCAACTTCCACGGACAGGCGCTGGCATACGCGGCCGACATGCTGGCGTCGGCGTGCGCCGACGTGGCCGCGATCAGCGAGCGACGGGTCGACAGGCTGCTCGACCCCGCGCGCTCCCGGGGGCTGCCCGCGTTTCTGAGCCCGGAGCCGGGGCTCAACAGCGGTCTGATGATCACCCAGTACACCGCGGCGGCGATGGTCGCCTCGCTCCGCCACGCGGCGACACCCTTCGCGGTGCAGAGCGCCGCGACCAGCGCCGGACAGGAGGACCATGTCTCGATGGGGTACGAGGCGGCGCTGCGCACCCGGCGTTCGGTCGGGTTGCTCCGCGCCGTGCTTGCGATCGAGGTGCTCGGCGCGTCACAGGCGATCGAGATGCGCCATCCACTCCGGCCGGCGGCGGCCACCGATGCGGTCATCGCCACGCTGCGGGCGCGGACGCCGCCGCTCGGCGCCGATCGCATCCTCAGTGGCGATGTCGAAGCCGCCGAGGCGTGGGCACGCGACCGCGAATGGGGCGATGCGCTCAAGGCCGCCGGGGTGGTCCTGCGATGACCGCCGGGGCTCGCCCGGTCCGTGCCCCACGCGGGAACACCCTCAGCTGCGGCAGCTGGCAGACGGAGGCGCCGCTGCGCTGCCTGATGAACAACCTCGACCCGGCGGTCGCCGAAGACCCGGACTCGCTGGTCGTGTATGGCGGGACCGGGCGCGCGGCGCGCTCGTGGGAGTGCTTCGACGCCATCGTCGCCACGCTCCGCTCGCTGCGCGACGACGAGACACTGCTGGTGCAGTCGGGCAAGCCGGTGGGCGTCGCCCGGACCCACGAGCTCGCGCCGCGGGTTTTGATCGCGAACTCGCTGCTGGTGCCGCGTTGGGCGACATGGGAGGAGTTCTGGCGCCTCGAGAGCATGGGGTTGACGATGTACGGGCAGATGACCGCGGGCTCCTGGATCTACATCGGCACCCAGGGCATCCTGCAGGGGACGTTCGAGACCTTCGAGGCGGTGGCGCGGAAGCGGTTCGGGGGCAGTCTGACCGGCCGCCTGGTGGTGACCGCCGGGCTCGGAGGCATGGGCGGCGCCCAACCGCTCGCCATCACCATGAGTGGCGGGGTCGCGCTCTGCATCGATGTCGATCCCGATCACATCCGGCGGCGAATGGACACCGGCTACGTCGACGAGGTCGCCGACACGCTCGATGCGGCCGTGAGACGGTGCGATGTCGCCCGCGAGGAGGGGCGCGCCCTCTCGGTGGCGGTCTGCGCCAATGCCGCCGAGGCCCTGCCCGCGTTGCTCGAGTCGTCGCTGGCGATCGACGTGGTCACCGACCAGACCAGCGCTCACGACCCGTTGCATGGCTACGTTCCCGCCGGCCTCAGCCTGGAGGCTGCCGCGACGCTGCGCGCGACCGACCCCGACGAGTACGTTCGCCGCTCGCGCGACTCGATGGCGCAACACTGCGCGGCGATGGTCGAGTATCAACGTCGCGGCGCGGAGGTGTTCGATTACGGCAACTCGTTGCGCGACCAGGCGCGAATCGCCGGTTTCGCCGACGCATTCGCGTACCCCGGGTTCGTGCCCGCGTACATCCGGGATCAGTTCTGTGAGGGCCGTGGACCGTTCCGGTGGGTCGCGCTGAGCGGTGATCCCGAGGACATCGCGCGCACCGACGCGGCGATGCTGGAGCTGTTCCCGGATCACGACGGGTTGCATCGCTGGCTCGGCCTCGCGAAGGAGCGCGTGCATTTTCAGGGACTCCCCGCCCGGATCTGCTGGCTCGGCGCCGGTGAGCGCAACCTCGCCGGACTCCGCTTCAACGACATGGTGCGCAGCGGCGAGCTGTCGGCGCCGGTGGTCATCGGCCGCGACCACCTCGACAGCGGCTCGGTCGCGTCACCGTTGCGCGAAACCGAGGCCATGCGCGACGGCAGCGACGCGATCGCGGACTGGCCGGTGCTCAACGCGTTGCTCAACACCGCGAGCGGCGCCACCTGGGTCGCCGTCCATCACGGGGGCGGGGTCGGCATGGGGCTGTCGATTCACGCCGGTGCCCAGGTGTGCGCCGATGGCAGCGAGCTCTCCGCGCGACGCTGCGAGCTGGTGCTCACCAACGACCCCTCGACCGGCGTGATGCGCCACGCCGACGCCGGCTATCCGGAGGCGCGCGATGCGGCTCGCGCCCGCGACGTGCGCATCCCCATGCTCGACAGCACGCCGGGCGCGAGCGTATGAACGCTCGCGAGTGCCTCGCCACACCATCAAGGAGCGCGTGCCCGGTGTGAGCGCGGTCGTCGTCCACGGCATCGGTGCGCTGTGCACGTGTGATCCGCTCCTCGGGGCGGCTCCGGGCGTGGTGCACGATGCGGCACTGGTCGCCCGCGACGGGGTCATCGTGTACGCCGGTCCGGAGTCGGGCCTCAGACGATCCGGCATCCCGCGCGAAGCGCTCGAGATCCACGCTCGGGGGGCCGCCGTGCTTCCCGGATTCGTCGACGCGCACACCCACATCCTCTGGCTCGGCGACCGCGGCGAGGAGTACGCCCAGCGCGCTTCGGGCGCGACGTACGAGGAGATCGCGGCGGCGGGTGGTGGCATCCTGGCGACGGTTCGCGCGACCGCGGCGGGAAGCGTGGACGAGCTCGCGGCCGCGGGCCGCGACCGGGCGCGTCACATGCTCGCCAACGGCACCACGACGGTCGAGGTCAAGAGCGGCTACGGTCTGGAGCACGAGGCGGAGATGCGTCAGCTCGATGCCGCCGATCGGCTTCGCGAGTGGGAGGACCTCCCCGACGTCGTGGCCACGTATCTCCCCCTGCACGCGGTCCCGGAGGGCCCGCGCGAGGCGTACGTCGACGATGTCTGCACTCGTGGCGTGGCCGGGGCCGCGAAGCGCGCGCGATTCGTCGACGCCTTCTGCGAGACCGGCGCGTACACCGTCGACGAATGCGAGCGGCTCTTCACCGCCGCCCGCGCCCAGGGGTTGCGCGCCAAGATCCACGCGGAGCAGCGCTCGAACAGCGGCGGAGCGCTGCTCGCAGCGCGGGCCGGCGCGGTGAGCGCCGATCATCTTGAGCATGCGACCAACACCGACCTCGAGGCGCTGAGCAGCGCGGGCGTCGTCGGCGTGATCCTGCCCGGAGCCTCGGTCGTCCTCGGTGGTCCCCCGCCGCCCGGCCGGCGTCTCCTCGAGGCCGGGTGCACGGTGGCGGTGGCGACCGACTGCAACCCCGGCACCTGCTACAGCGAGTCGATGCCGTTGATGCTCTCGCTTGCGGTTGCGCTCGCCGGTCTCACCCCCGCGCAGGCCCTGGTGGCGGCGACGGCCGGTGGCGCGGCCGCACTCGGGCTGGCCGACCGGGGCATCCTGCGCGCGGGATTGCGCTGCGATGCCGTGATCCTCGAGACCCCGAGCTGGATCGACGTCGCCTACCACCTCGGTGGCGACATCGTGGCCAGCGTGATCCACGAGGGCCGCTTGGAAGTACCCTCGAAGACCTGATGCTCACCGAATCGTCCCGCGGGAGCCGGCCCGACCGCCGCGCGACGGGCGCCGTCCTCCCCCGCCTCGTCGGCCAGGACCTCGAGGTGCAACTCGCCGGCGGTGAGACGCGCAGCTACGTGAACCTCGACATGGCGGCGAGCACGCCGGCCATGGAGGCGGTCGCCGATGCCGTGATCGAGTTCCTGCCCTGGTACTCCAGCGTGCACCGAGGCGCCGGGTTCGCCTCCCAGGTGTCGACCCGGGCGTACGAGGCAGCCCGCTCCGCGGTGGCCGGCTTCACGGGCGCGCGCTCGTCGGATGCAGTCATCTTTGTCCGAAACACGACCGAGGCGATCAACCTGCTGACCCATTGCCTGGTGCTGCGACCCGGCCATGCGGTGCTCAGCACGATCGTCGAGCACCACGCGAACATGCTGCCCTGGAGACGTCTCGCCCGGGTGGAGTTGCTCGACGCGCCGGAATCCCAGGAGCAGCTGCTCGCTGAACTGCGCCGCGCGCTGGAGGATCGCCACCGTCCCATCGGGATCGTCGCCATCACCGGCGCCAGCAATGTCACCGGCGAGGTCTTCCCGGTCGCCGAGATCGGCCGGATCGCGCACGAGCACGGAGCGCTGCTCGCGGTCGACGCCGCCCAACTGGCGCCGCATCGGACCATCGACATGGTCGCGATGGGCATCGATTTTCTCGCGCTCTCGGGTCACAAGATGTACGCGCCATTCGGCGGCGGGGCGCTGATCGGGCCGTCGGCGGTGCTCGCCGACGCGGAGCCGATGCTGGCCGGAGGCGGTGCGGTGACCTACGTCACCACCGACGACGTGCAATGGGCGCAGCTCCCTGACCGCCATGAGGCTGGCAGCCCCAACGTGGTGGGCGCGATCGCCCTGGGAGCGGCGTGCACGGCCCTCGACCGCACTGGGATGACGCACATCGGCGCGCACGAGAAGCGCCTGCTCGCCTATCTCGACGCCCAGATCGACGAGCTCCCCCGGCTGCACCGGCTCCGGTTGTGGGACGGGCACGACGTCGACCGGCTCGGAGTGAGCACCTTCACCGTCGAGGGCATGCATCACGCCCTGGTGGCGTCGGTGCTCAGCGCCGAATACGCCATCGGCGTTCGCCACGGCTGCTTCTGCGCGCACCCGTACATCACCCATCTGCTCGGCGTGGGCATCGCCGACGCCCACATCATTCGGGAACGGCTTCGCCGCGGCGAGCACCACGAGATCCCGGGCGCGATCCGCGCCTCGTTCGGGATCGGGACGACCGTCGAGCACATCGACCGCCTGGTCGCGGCGCTGCGCGAGATCGTCACGCACGGACCGCACCTCGACTATGTCGACGACCCGCACACCGGCGACTACCTGCCGGTCGACGACCGGCGACGCCTCCCGGTCTTCGACTTCCTGCCGCCACTCGAGGCGATGGCGACGCCCTCGGGCTGCGGTCAGTTCTGACCCGTCAGTCGCGGACCGCGAGCTCGGCTTCCAGCTCCGCCGCCTCGGTGACCGGCGCCCGGCAGACAAAGCCGCGGCAGACGTAGGCGGCGGGCACACCCTCCACGACGGTCCGGCCGTCGAGAAGGGGGACGTCGCCGGACGGTCCCCATGCGAGGACGGTGAGTGGATCGAACCGGTGATGCGCAACCTCGAGCAGGGCCTGGGTCCGCGCGTCTGCGGGATCGCCGGCGATCGCGATCTCCCGCATCGGCCCGACCGCCAGCTCCATCGCGGCGGCAAGCCCCGCGACCGCCAGCGGCGCTCGCGCGACCACGGTCGCCAGCGGGGCGATGATCTCCATGGCGCGCAGGTACCAGCGCTGCTCACCGGTGAAGGCGTGCATCCGGCAGAAGAGCGTTGCAGCCACCGACTGTCCGGCACTCACCGGGTTGTCATCGATGGTTCGCGGCCGCACGATCAGCGGTTCCGAGTCGCCGGCCGTGTCGAAGTAATTGCCGTCGGTGTCCCGATGCTGCTCGACAATGCGTTCGCAGAGCGCGAGTGCCGCGGTGAAGTATCGCGGCTCACCGGTCGCCTCGTAGAGCGTGAGCAGCGCGTCGCCGAGGTTTGCCGCGTCATCGAGAAAGCCGATGATCCTTCCCTCGCCGCCGTTCCAGATGCGATACACGACCCGGTCCCGAACCAGGTGTTCGAGCACGAAATCGGCGCACGCTCGGGCGATCGCGACGTAGTCGGGCCTTTCGAGCACGGGGCCCGCCTCGGCGAAGGCGCGGATCGCGAGTGCGTTCCACGCGGTGATGACCTTGGCGTCGCGCTCCGGAGCCGGACGCGACGCGCGCGCGGTCCGCAGGCGCGTGCGGATCTCCTCGAGGCGGGCGCGCAATGCGAGCTCCTCGATCGCGATCGAGCGGGCCACCTGCGCCAGCGGGTACGGCATCGCGAGCACCGTCGTCCCGTGTTCGAAATTGCCCCCGTCCACGACGCCGAACACGCGCGCCGCGAGGGCGCCGTCCTCGGCGCCGAGCGTCTCGCGCAATTGCGACGGCGTCCAGACGAAGAACGCCCCCTCACCGCCGGGGCTGTCGGCGTCCTGCGATGCCGCGAACGCGCCGGCGGGGAGTCGCAACTCGCGCGCGATGTAATCGAGGGTTCGCGTGCAGACCTCGAGCATGTCTTCACGCCCGCTCAGCTGGTACGCATGCAGGTAGACCGGAGCAAGCAGGCCGTTGTCGTACAGCATCTTCTCGAAGTGAGGCACCGACCATCGCGCGTCAACGCTGTATCGATGAAAGCCGCCTCCCACCTGGTCGTGGATGCCGCCGCGCGCCATCGCGTCGAGGCTGAGCACCGCGGCGTCCCGTACCACCGCGTCGCGCGCCGAAAGTGACCTGCGCAGCATCAGATCGAGCGCCTGCGGATGCGGGAACTTCGGCGCGGCACCGAACCCGCCGTGCGCTCGATCGGTTTCGGCTGCGAGCTTTCGTGCCGCGTCATCGAGGAGCGCCGCGTTCGGCTCGCCGGCCGCGGGAAGCTGGCGCGGCGCCACCGCGTCGCGCACCTTGAGGCCCATTGCGCCGATCTCGTCGCGCTGCCCATGATAGGCGGCGGCGGCCGCCTGCAGCACAGACGGAAAGCCATGCAGCCCCTGCCGATCCTCGGGCGGAAAGTACGTGCCCCCGAAGAAGGGGAGTCCGGCCGGCGTGAGGAACACCGTGAGCGGCCAGCCGCCTGGGACTCCCATCGCCTGGGCGGCGCTCATGTACACCGAGTCGACGTCGGGTCGTTCCTCGCGGTCGACCTTGATGCTGACGAAGAGCGTGTTCATCAGCGCGGCGATCTCAGCGTTCTCGAACGACTCGTGAGCCATCACGTGGCACCAGTGGCACGCGCTGTACCCCACCGAGAGCAGAACCGGGCGGTCGTCGTTGCGCGCGCGCTCGAACGCCGCGTCTCCCCACGGGTACCAATCGACCGGGTTTCCGGCGTGCTGCAGGAGGTACGGACTGGATTCTCCGGCGAGGCGATTGGCCATGCGGCCACGCTAGCGGAACGGCTCTCGCCCGCGCCTCAGGAGGAGAGGCGGCCGGGCACCAGCCGGGTCATGCCGAGTAGCGCCGCCAGGGATGCCACCAGCGTGATTGCGCCGATCCCGATCCACCGCCAGACGAGCGCCGCGTCCTTGTAGGCCGGGGGCGCTGGAAAGGACTGCAACACGTGCTCCCAGAGTCCGTCGGACGTACCTGCATAGACGGCTTTGCGGGCGGAGTCGGCCGAGAGCGAGTACACGCTGTCGGGAAGCCCGGGGCCGGCGCGGATCCAGTCGTCGCCGCCATCGGTGCTGACCAGGACGGCGTAGCCGTCGGTCCCAAGGTAGATAGCGTCGCTGAGCGGTGGGGTGGTCGCGGTGAACGCGGAGACCGATGTGATCCGAGGGACACCCTGGACGATGCTTGCGGGGAGCAGCAGCAACGCCTGCTTCCAGTCACCGTCCTGGCCGCGGCGCCAGACGGTGCCGTCGGTGCTCACCGCGACCACAACTCCGGGCAGCGCCGCAGGCGACGCGATCAGGTCGGCGCCGGGGCCCAGATCCGGCGAGCCCGGATCCGGGACGGGGGCGTTCCGCTGCGCCACGTTGGAGACGTGGACCACCCGTCCACCCGAGTCGATCTCCCAGCGCTCCGCCCCGATCGCCACTACGTTTGTCGGTGGAAACGTCGTGCCCGCCGGTGCGGGTGTGAACGCCTTCCCGCCGTCCATTGACATCAGCGTCGCGCCGGACCCGGTGCGCACCGTGATCGTGTCACCTATGGCAGAAACGCGCGTAACGGCGACGCCGCGCAACGCGACCGGATTCCACCACGCGCTTGCAGCCCGTGCCGTTGCGCTGACGCTGAGGAGAGCGATCAGCGCCACGACCACCGCCGCGGCGGGCGTGATCGCGCGCCGGCGGCGCTCAGAACCCATACAGCCCCGGAACGATGCCGAACTGCAATGCGATATCCGCGACGGCATGGATGATCACCGCCGGCCATAGCGAGTTGGTGCGTCGCACCAGCCAGCCGAACGCGAGGCCAACGAGGAAGGTGATCGGCACGAAGGGCGCTTCAGGGCCTCCGTAGCTGATCGCCAGGTGTGCGAGACCGAACACCGCCGCCTGGCTGACGTTGGCCCAGCGCGGGCTCATGGTGCGCTCGAGCGCGCCGAGCAGCAGTCCGCGGAACTGCACCTCCTGCGAGAAGGCCTGCAGGGCATTCGCCGGACCGAGGAACGGAAAGTCTCGACCAAACGCGACCGGCTGCAGCGCCACGCGACCGAGCACGCCCGCCGGCGACGCCAGACCCAGGCCGATGAGCACGGCGGAGCCGATCACGCCCGCGGCGAGGCCACCCAAGCCGAGGTGACGCATTCGAAGCGACGGGCGCCAGTCCGGGGCGACGAGCTTCCAGGCGGCGAGCGCGATCAGCAGTGTGCCTGTCGCCTGCGCGACCGAGGCCCACAAGATCTGGGCATCGAAGCTGCCGGAGTTCGCTCCGAGCAGGTCGAACAGGATCTGCGGGCCGGCCGAGAGCAGCGTGTACGTGGTCGCGACCGCCGCGAGCGCCAGGAGAACCGGCCGGGCAGGTTGAAGGCGTCGAAGCAGCAGCGACGGCAGAGCGATCAGCACCGAGGCGACGCTCAGCCGGGCCAGATACGGGTCCACGCCGTTCGGGTCGCTGAAGGTGATGGGCACGAGCAGCGCCGCACCCAAGCCGAGTTCGGCGACGACGAGCGTCGCCGCCGTGGGCCACCAGCGCGCGGCGCGATAGCGCCGGAAGCGCGTGGCAGCCGCGTCAGCGGCCACTGGTTTCGGCCCCGTTCGGGGGCAGGATCTGCGGTCGGATCTGATCGGCTACTGCCCCGAGCTGCGCCCGGCCGGGCTCCTTGCCGTAGCCACGCGGAAAGCGAAACCCGAACCCGTCGTGAGAGTGGCGCGGGATGAGATGGATGTGCACATGCGCCACCTCCTGGCCGGCGGCGGCCCCATCCGCTACGTAGACGCTCACCGCCTCGACGGGGAGGGAACTCGCTCGTAACGCACGGTTGAGACCGGTCGCGACTGACCACGCGCTCTCGAGGCTCTGGTCGTCCAGGTCCTGTATGAGCTCGGCGTGCGCCCGGGGCACCACCAGCAGATGGCCCGGCTGGACCGGCCGGATGTCCATGAACGCCACCATCACCTCGTCCTGGTGCACGAATGTCGCTGGGGCGTCGCCGCGGATGATCGCGCAGAAAATGCAGTCAGCCGACTGCGGTGGCGGCGTTGGCATTGCCCAGGCATCGTACCGGCGCCACCCGCGTTCGCTTGATGGCGTGCTCGGAGAGCCGCCGGGAACGAGACCGGATACTCGCGCTGCTCAGCAACACACCGCCAAACCGGGTACTCGCGCTACCCAGCAACGCACCCCCAAGCCGACTACTCGCCTATACGGTCGCGACCCCGTCAGGTGCGCGCGTCCACGATCGGTATCGATGCGAGGGTGGGATGGCAAGCACCCTCCGTCCCTCGGTCAGGACCAGCTGCCAGCCGCCCTCGTGCACCGACCAGTGATGGCGATGGCAGAGTTGCACCATGTTGGGGACGTCGGTCACCCCGCCGTGCCCCCAGTGCAGGACGTGATGCGCATTGGTCCACGACGAGGGCCGATCGCATCCCGGCCACACGCACCCCCGGTCGCGCACTCGGAGCGCGGCCCGGGCGGGCGCGGAGGGCACCCGCAGCGCCCGGCCGACGTCGATCACCGCCGAGTCCGGGCCGAGCAGCACCCGGCGGATGCTCGCGTCGCAGGCGAGACGCTGCACGGTGGCGGCCGGCACCGCGCCGGCGAATTCAAGATCACCGCCGGGAGCTCCGCGCAGTCCCATCACCGTCTCGACCGACGCGGTGAGCTGCAGATGGGGTCGGGTCGTGCCCCGCTCGGTGACGAACCCGTGATCCAGCGCGTGATGGGCGAGCTCGACGAGAGCGTCGGCATACCGGCGCTCGCGGGAGCGGTCGTCGCTCGCGCCCTTCGGAGCGGTCAGGGG
>JBAPWO010000292.1:0-7869 GCA_049283735.1 Candidatus Dormiibacterota bacterium | reverse complement strand
TCACACAGACGATCACGGGTGTCACGGTGACCGGTCCCAACACCACCGGTGAGAGCGTCGCGCTGACGGAGGACGGCGGGATCAGCGGGACGGTGACCGACGCGCAAACCGCGATGCCGATCGCGGGGGTGACGGTCACCTGCAGTGCCTGCGGAACCACCACCGCAACGACCGATGGGTCGGGCTTCTACGCGTTCACGAATGTCGCCCCGAGCACCTACTCGCTCACCTTCAGCGATGCCGGGTACGTCGCCAAGACGGCCTCTGGAATCGCGGTGACGCCGGGCACCACCAGCACCGAGAGCGTCGCGCTCACGGAGGACGGCGGGATCAGCGGGACGGTCACCGACCAGCAGACCGGCACGCCGATCGCAGGGGTGACAGTCACCTGCGCCGGGGGGTGCCCGACAAGCACCGCGACGACCGACGGCTTGGGGAACTATGCATTCGCAGCGGTCCCCAATGGCTCCTCGTATTCGCTGGCATTTGCCGCAGGTGGGTATGTGACGCAGACGATCACGAGCGTCGCGGTCGCCGGACCCGCCACCACCACCGAGACTGTCGCGCTCACTGAGGACGGGGCGATCACGGGGACGGTCACCGACGCCCAGACCAACAGCCTGCTCCCAGGGGTGACGGTGACCTGTAGTGGGGGCTGCCCATCGGCCATGACTACAACCGACGGCTCCGGTGACTACACCTTCACGATGGTCCCGAGCGGCTCGGCGTACTCGCTGACCTTTACAGCGACTGGGTACGTCACGCAGACGATCAACGGTGTCACGGTGACCGCTCCCAACACGATCAGCGAGAATATCGCCCTCACCGAGGACGGGGGGTTGAGTGGGGTGGTGACCAATGCAAGTACCCACGCCGCAATCCCGAATGCCACGGTAACCTGCACGTGCCGGGTCGGAAGCGTCACCACCAACAGCACCGGCGCCTACAGTTTCACGCAGATCGCTCCCGGCTCCTACACCGCGTCGGTAGCAGCGAGCTCATACGTGGGGCAGACGAGCAGTCCCTTCACCGTGAGCCCAGGGGGCACGACAACCCAGAACTTCCAGCTCTCCGCGCTCCCTCAAGCGCCGCAGGTGGTCAGAACCTTCGGCGCCGCCGGCACGACGGGGAGTACCACGTTGTCGGCGTCGACGAGTGTCGCCACGGGCGCCGGTGACCTTCTCGTGGTCACCGTCAAAGACCGCAGCGGTTCGCTGACCAACGTCGTGGGCGTCACCGACTCGTCCGGACACAACACGTGGGCAAAGGCTGTGACTACACAGTTCGGTCAGGGCGACGAGGAGATCTGGTACGTCGCCGGGGCCGCCAGCGTAACCTCGGTCACCGTTACCGTGAGTGGGACTGCCTCGCTGGCGATGACCGTGATCGACATCGCCGGCGCCACGGCAACCCCGCTCGACAAGACGATGACGGCGACGGGGGCCAGCACCACCGCGTCGACCGGGACGACCTTGACCACCTCGCAGGCAAGCGAGATCGTCATCGCCGACATCGGCTGGAACAGCGCGGTGAGTCCCGGTAAGCAGACTGCCGGGTACACGCCCGTGCTGATCCAGCAGTCGACCGTCTCGAGTAACCAAACCGGTGAGCAGGCAGCCTGGCTCGTGGTCAGTGCCACGGGAGCGCAGAGCTTCGCGGCGACCCTCAGCTCATCAGTCGCGTGGATCGGCGCTGTCGCGACCTTCAAATAGCGCATCCACCGCTAGAGTCGTCAGTATGCGCAGGATTCTCTATATCGGCGGGTGCACCCGCAGTGGCAGCACGCTGGTGGATCGCATGCTCGGCCAGCTCCCCGGCTTCGTCTCGACAGGGGAGTTCGGTCTGATCACGACGCACAGCATCACCGAGAACCGGCTGTGCGGATGCGGCCGCCGGTTTCGGGACTGCCCGTACTGGCAGGCTGTCGGAGAAGCAGCCTTCGGTGGCTGGGGCGGGGCTGAGGCTGCGGAGCTGGTGAAACTCCATCCGCAGGTAACCCGGCAGCGGCACATTCCACTCCTGGTGTTTCCCTGGCTCTCCTCCGGCTTCGCCCGGAGGTTACGTCGCTATCAAGAGCTCCTCGGCAAGCTGTATGCAGCCGTCAGTGCGGTGTCCGGCGCCGAGATCGTGGTCGATTCCACCAAGGCGCCGGCGTACGCATTGGTACTCCGAGGCGTTCCCGGATTCGAGCTGCGCATCCTCGACCTCGTGCGCGACAGTCGCGGGACGGCGTACTCGTCATCCAAAGAGCAGGTGATGCAGGACAGCATCGACCGTGTCGTCCCGAAACACCGCTACACGGCGCCGGTCATCACGCTGCGCTGGATCGGGTATCACCTCATCTTCGACGCTATCCGAGTCGCAGGAATCCCGGGAATCGTGGAACGCTACGAAGACATCGTGAGGGCGCCGCGGCAGCGGTTGGAACGGATCGCCGCCTTCGCGGGCAGGCCGGCCGGGGCGGATGATCTCGACTTCATCACACCGCCGACGGTGCACATGCGCGAGGACCACACGGCGGTGGGCAACGACTCGCGCCTCGTCCAGGGCACGATCAGGCTCCGCGAAGACGACGAGTGGCGCACCAAGCTTCCGGCTCAGAGCCGGAAGCTGGTCACCGTGATGAGCTGGCTGCTGCTCAAGCGCTGGCGTTACGTGTGATCTGATCCTGATGTGCGGCCGGCGCCTCTTCCTGGTCTGAGCCCGGCTCGACCGGAGTCACCAGTTTCATGGTGCCGTTCTCGACCTGGAATTCGACGATGCCACCGCGGTTGACGGGCACCCGCCAGCCCCCACCGTCGATGCCCTCGAGATGGGCAATCACCAGACGGATCATGACCGCGTGCGTGACGCCGACCACGGTCTCTCCCTGGTGACGTGAACCGATCAATTCCACCGCCTCGAGCATGCGATCCCGCGCGTCGACGAGGCGCTCGCCGTTGGGGCAGACGCACGTCATCGGTGCAGTCCGGTAGGCCTCGAACGCCGCTGCGTCAGTGACAGACGCCTCCTTCGAGGTCATGCCGTGCCAGATCCCGTAGTCGAGGTTGATGAGTCCCTGGAGGATGCGAATGTCGGGTACGCCCGCCTCGTCGGCGATGATCTGCGCCGTCGCAATCGTCCGGCGGAGTGGCCCCGTGTACACCGCATTCAGGCCGGCATTGGACAGTGCCCTGGCGGCATCCACGGCCTCCTGGTACCCCTGCGCGTCCAGGGGGACATCCCACCGGCCACGGTACCGATTCTCCACGTTCATGCGCGTGGTGCCGTGGCGCACAAGAAGCACCCTGCACGGTCCCTCGACCGCTCTCATGTGAAGCACCGCCTCATCATGGAAACCCCCCTTTTCACCTGCATGCAGCACCCCTCCAGTACGTTTCGATGGGATGCTCGACGATTCATTGTACCGAACCCAAACGGCTGGGTCAATGGAAGGTACCTCGATGAAGATGAGCCCGCATCAGGCGATTACGTTGACAGCCAAGGCGTGATTGGTCGCCGCAAGGCTGGACGGCGTGCCCAGCGACTCGTAGCCGCCAGGGAGCTCGACGGAGTTGGCACCCAAGCTGATCGCATAGGCAAGCGTGGCCGCCAGGCTCCCGATGCGCGACCCGGTAGCGGTTTGAAACGCAATCGGCTTTCCGAGCGATTGCATGGCGGCATACATCGCGAGGTAGCTCTGCAGCGGCGGGGTGCGCAGCGAGTTGTTCTCGAGAACGCACCTCGACAAGAGGATCTGGCGGCAGTACTGCATCATCGACTCGGTGAACAGCTCATCACCCCTGGTGGAACCGCCGGCGTCGACCACCTCGTAAGGGTTGAGGGCGAGGTCAACATGCGTGTGTTGCCAGACCGCACTCGCACCGATCTCCTCGCGCTGGCAGTTTTCGTCGGCGGCGAGGGTGTAGCCGGCATCGAGCAGCGCGGTGTCGTTGGGCGTGTACCCGCTGTCCCGGATGAACGGCTCATCGTAGAAGGTCGTGCAACGGGAGACGGTCACCTCGCGAACCTCCGGTACGTTGTCGTACGTCGCTGCAAGAAGGCTCTCGAGCTGGTCGTATGCCTCGCCGAACGCGTCCGTCCAGAACCGTCCAATGCTGCCTGCCGCGCCGCTCTGCGGGTTGATCAGGGAAATCGGCGAGCCCCCGAGGTTCTTGGCCCACTGCGGCGCCGAGACGCCCGCCAGGACGCGCAGCTTCAGGCCGAGATCAAGGTGGTAGGTGGCGTTGAGCGTGCGGGCGGTGGTGATCGCCTGGTCGATCGCGTTGCCGGTCGCAATCGGCCCACCGCGCAGTGGCTGTAGGTCGCTCCAGCGAACGTTGACGACGAAGCCGCCGAGCGAGGTGGCGTACGAGATCGGCGGCGTGCCGTTACGATCCAGGAGCCCGCTGAGGATCGGCTTGAGAACGAGCGATGGGCTCGGAACGGGCGAGGGACTCGACGACGGAGTCGGTGAAGGAGTCGCGCTGGCCGACGGGCTGGGCGCTGCCTGGCTGCCGCATCCGGCCAGCATCACGGCAATCGCAATCCCCGTAAGCATTGCTCGGCGTCGCGCGCTCTTTTCCGGACGGGTAGCTTTGAGCATCGCTAGCGGGCCGTGCACGCATACGGAGCGCGCAATTTCAGGGCTCCTCTCACACCTTCCATTGTGGCAGCGCGAATTCTGAGATACCGATGAGAGACTCGCAGCCCGCGAGCTGCCAGGTAGCGAGGGTCAGTTCGCCGCTGAAGCGACCGCAGCGACGATCGCATGGTGCAGATCGGCGCGGCACACGACCTGGTCCGGCAGCCACGGATTCTGCCGGTTGTAGACCAGCGGCGACCCGTCGACGCGGGTGGCCATGAACCCGGCGGCAAGCGCGACGCCGACGGGCGCGGCGGAGTCCCACTCGTATTGGCCGCCGATGTGCACATAGGCGTCGGCGCTGCCGAGGACGACCGCCATGGTCTTGGCTCCGGCCGACCCCATGAACACGAGCTCGGCGTCGAGCGCCTTGGCCACCGCGTGTGCCTCGGGCGGGGTGTGGGAGCGGCTCACAACGATGCGGAGCCGTCCGGGTGGCCGCTCGGACATCCGCGGGACCGGGGATGTCGACATCACCAGATGGCGCGCCGGGAGTGAAACGGCAGCCGCAATGGGCTTCCCGTTCTCGATGAGGGCGACGTGAACAGCCCAGTCGGTCCTTCCCTCTTCTCCGAATTCGCGAGTCCCGTCGAGCGGGTCCACGATCCACACGCGCGTCGCGGAAAGCCGTGCCTGATCGTCGACGCCTTCTTCGGACAGCACCGCGTCGCACGGGCGTTGCTCGGCGAGCAGTCTCATCAACAGCTGATGTGACATGCGATCGCCTTCATCGCGCAGTCGTTTCGCATCCTCGAAGCCAAGCTCGGCGCGCAGCGCCATCAACGCGCGGCCGGCCTCGAGGGCCCCAAAGCGGGCGAGCTCGTGGTCTGAGTCGACCACGAGCTCGTTCCCCCCCACGTTCATTCTTTTGTCAGTGGCTCAACTGTAGTAGCCGAGGACGTCGACGATGAGATTGACGCCACCCAGCGCATTGAAAAGGTTGATGGTTCCGTCGGTTCCGAGCGTGGCAACCACGAGGTTGGACACGGGCAGATACGACGGGACGTTGAGGTCCGACGCGGTCGGAGCCGAAAGCACGGTGCCCGGGTAGACGGTGATGAAGGTCCCGGTGGTCGCGTTCACGGCGGTCACATTGGCCACGATCGCAACCGGCGAGCCAGTGCTCCCAGTGTAGGCCGGAATTCCGTCGATGCCGGCACCCTCAATATTGAGCACCTGTCCGCTGCCGACCAGTCCCTTCGTGCAACCGCCGGTGTTGGTCGAGGTGCTATTCGGCTGCGTGTCGCAGATCCGTGCAGGCGTCGCGAGCGCTGTGAACTGTGTGCCGGTGCCGGTGGTGAACCATCCGTCGATGTCGACGGCGATATTCACCGAACCGGCGCCGTTCCATATCGAGACGGTGCAGTTTCCACCCGAGCAGGTCACCGGCACGATGACCCGGTTCGGCACAGCCTGATGTGCCTCAACGTTGATGTTGGAGGCGATCGGCCGGGTGGATCCGGTGAACGCCGTGAGCACCGTTCTGACACTGGGATTGATCGCGGTGAGGTTGAAGACCACGGCGCTGACACCCGTACCCGGTACTGGGCTGGGCGCGCCATTGACGTTGAAGGTCAGCGTGGCCCCGGGACCGAGCGGTGACGCACCGGCAGTGTTGCAGCGGTTTGGTGCCACAGCACCTCCCACCGCGCGAGTGTCGCAGATACGGACCGGGCTGCTTCCCGTAAACAGGCCCGTCGATGTTGAGGACACGAAGCCCTCGATATCCAACACGATGTTGACCGAGCCGAGGGCATTGAAGACATCGATCTTGCCCGCGGCGCTCACGCCCACCTCCACGAGGTTGGCGCGGACCTGCCCGGCCTGTGGGTTGAGGTTCGACGTTCTCGACGACACGCCGTCAGGGGACAGCGTGAGGAACGTCCCCACGGTCGGTGCGATCGCCGTGAGGTTGACAACCACGGCCGTGACGCCCGACGCGGGGAGGCCACCGAAATTGTCCACGGTGATGACGCGTGTGGCGCCTGAACCGATCGGTCCACTACCGGCGCCGGTGCTGCCGTTGTCGCACTGGTTGCTGACGATGCCGGGCGCCGCCGGACGGGTGTCGCACACCCGGAATGGAGTCACCGACGTGTATGGACCCTTTGGTGGCGCCGTCGACGTTGCGTAGGTGTAGGTCGTGAAGTTCGAGTGGGTCGCAGTTGGATGATTCTGCGCGGTGATCGTGTCGGTTCCCGACGCAGGGAGCGGGTTGGCCGCCGTGTAGCTGATCGTCACGGTACCCGTGGCGTCGGCGCCGAACCGGCTCGGAAGATTGGTGAGGTGCTTCACGGACATCGAGATCTGGCTGAAGGCGGTAGCGCTGCCGCCGGACGTGCCGGTGCTCGCCAGCGAGAGGTCGAGATACGCGCCTGGAACGGCTTTGGCCGAAGCATCCTCCGCCACAACCGTGACCGTGACGGGCGCCCCGGCGGCCAGCGATCCCGTCGTCGCCATCGTCGGCGAGGGCGTGATCACGTACTGAGTCACCGGGGAGTAGACGTAGGTGCCGCTGTCACAGATTCCCGGTCCGACGCACTTGCCGGTCGTATTGGAAAACGAAACGCCGTCTGACGTCGCCGCGATAACGTCTCGTCCAGCGGCGGGCACCGTGGGCGTCGGGCCTGTGTACGTGATGGGAATGGCCCACGGCAGCGTGCCGCTTGTCTCCAGGTTGGCAAATGAGCATGTGGCCTGAGTCGGGAGCGAGGCAGGCGTCGAGGTCAGTGGAGTTCCTTCTGCGATCGCCGTTCCGCCAACGCTCCCCGTCGGCGCGAACAGTGCGGAGTCAATGCTGAGGAATACATTGGTGACACTGGTGATGGGCTTGCCGGCCAGCGTCGGCTGGACACACATGGTCACCGTGTTCGTCCCGGTCGGGCTCAGTGTTCCCGGCTGCTCGATCGGCAAGGGCTTGACGTTGAGTGCGTCAAAGGAGGCAGCCGAAGCGCTGTGCGGCAGACCGAGCGGGACCGCCGCGGCAGCGACCAAAGCCAAGACAACACCAATGGTTCGACGTTTCATCGTTGGGAGACCTCTTTCCTTTCTGTGAGCCAGCGGCGAGCGGCTCGAGACCAGTGCATCAGGATACCTGAACGTACGCGAAAAACTTGGATCCGTGATCCGAGTTCGCCACCAGCTACCCTCCGTTGCGGCGCCGGCCGAACCGGCACCTCTTGGCCTTTCGCGATCCGAATCGCGTGGTTACGGGAAGAGCGTCGATCGGAGCATTACTCCCGAAC
>JBAPWO010000291.1:0-13746 GCA_049283735.1 Candidatus Dormiibacterota bacterium | reverse complement strand
GGGCATCGACGATGGCGCGGCCAATAAAGCGGGTTCCGCCGAGAACGATCACTCGCATGGACGTACCGTAGCTATTTGCAGATCCAGGGTGGCCTCAGCAAGGAGCGGGGAGGGTGTGGTCATCGCTCTTGAGCCCAAGGCTGAGGGAGTATGCGGGAGAGCATCGGCCCTCCCGCACAACAAGGGCTCAGGCCGCGAACGCCGGAAGGGCAGCGGGCTTCGGCGTCAGGAACTGGATCTCGGCGGCGATGATCTTGGCGGGGAACGCCCCAGGTCCGAGCGGCGACGTGGTGCGTGGAAGCTGTGCAGCGACGCCCTCGGCCGCCCCGAGTGGCTCTCAAGCGCTTCAGCCGCAATGCAGTCCCGGCAGCGTCCGAAGCGGCAATCAACAGGACCTCCTGACTCCCTGGAACCCAAGACTCCGGGTGGCGTAAATCCGTTATGCTCGCAGCGGAAAAGCAAGCCTTCTGCGGGCATTTCCGGGCATTTCCGGGTGCGGAAGGCAAGCGTTTCTGAGCAGGGCTGCTCCTCCGGATCGCGCTCCGCGTGAACTCAAAATGGCGTCCGGCGGGGTTGAACGTCAGAAGGGCTGCATGGCATGCAAGAGGTCGGGGGTTCGAGCCCCCCTGGCTCCACCAGGCCGTCCGCAACCGGACCGCGTCGGGTGCGCGGGGGGCTGTCCCGCATCCCCCATCGGGACGAATTCCCGAGATTCCGTCCCCCAACGGGATGAAATCCTGCCGGTTCGCTCGCAGGCAATCGCCCAAGTCGATATGATCCGCACGCCTCACCCGATGTGAGGGCGGCTCAGGCCCAAGGCCAAACCTGGGCCCGGGCGGTTTCAGCCATTACGGGAGGATCGCGTGTTGCGAGTCAACAAACTGACCATCGGCGGCATCGGGCTGGGCATCCTGGGCCTGGTCACAGCCGCCGCCTGCGGGAGTACGAGCACTCCCTCGACCAGCAACCTGGCGAGTTCCCAGGTGCTGCACTTTCCAGTCTTCCAGGACCCGGGGACGTGGGATCCCGGTGAGATGGACGCCGAGGTCGACACCGAGCTCATGCAGAACGTGTTCGACAACCTCTGGAGGTTCGACGACCACCTCAACATCGTTCCCGCGATCGCGGCCGCTGTGCCAACGCAGGCCAACGGCGGGGTCTCGGCCGATGGCCTGACCTACACCATCCACCTGAACCCTGCGGCGAAGTTCTCCAACGGGGATGCGGTCACGTCCAAGGACGTCCTGTACTCGTGGAACCGTGGCGCCGACCTTCACGGCGCGTACTCCTCGATCCTGAGCGCAATCCAAGGCTATAGCGCAGTGCAGACTGCCGCCGGCGCTCCGCCGTCGTCCGGTACGCCGACGACGTTCCAGGGCAACATCGAGAAGCAGCTCGCTGCGGGCAATTCCGCGTTCATGATGAGCGGCCTGACCGCCCCAGACGCGGAAACCGTGCAGGTCAAGCTGAGCACCGCGTGCGGCTGGTGCCTCACCGCATGGACCCTCGAGGGGACGGTCGGCGCCATCGTCGACGAGAAGGTCATCAATGGCCCGGGCGTCGACCCCGTGAACTGGTGGCAGACACCCGCCAATCTGGTCGGCACCGGCGCCTACAAGCTCACCGCGTACATCCCCAAGCAGTCGCTGACTTTCTCCGTAGTGCCGAACTGGTGGGGTTCCCCGAAACCCACGCTGAAGACGATCAACATCGACATCAAGGATCCGTCGACGGCGCCGACGACCGTGGACGCCTTCTTCCAGAAGGGCTACGACATCGTCGGGTACGGTGGTGACAGCAACATCATCCCGCTCGCCAACATCCTGGCGATCCAGACCAACTCGCGGGAGAAGCCCGACCTCCTGACCCAGCCCAAGGGGCGCACCACATGGGTGAGCTTCAGCGTCGGGTATCCGACCGGCGGGCCCTTCCAGGGTGAGACGGCGACGGCCAAGGGGTTGCGCATGGCCTTCGCGCTCGCTGTCGACAAGCAGGGCCTGGCCACGACGGTGTGCCACAACGTGATCTGCACGGCGGCAACCGGTGGCCTGATCACCACCGGGCTGATCGGCAACGGCGGCGCGAACAGCGATCCGCTCGCCAAGTTCGATGCGGCCAAGGCAAAGTCTCTGCTCACGCAGTACGACCCGTCGGGATCGCTGACCAAGAACATCACCTACACGTACAACTCGGGCAGCCTCAACGAGAGCGTGGCGGCCTACCTGCAGAACGAGTGGCAGACCAACCTCGGCATTCACGTCAACCTGAACGCCGTCTCGGACGCGTCGATCTTCATCAGCAACCGCCTCTCGGGCAAGTACCAGATGGACCGTGACGGATGGCAGTTCGACTACAACCATCCGCAGGACTGGTACGACAACCTCTGGGGTGTGTACGCCTCATCCGCCGGCGCCAACACCAGCGGATTCGACGATCCGACCTATGACAGCACCCTGAAGACGGCTGACACCGAGCCGCTGACCCAGGCGCTGTCGCTGTACAACCAGCTCGCGCAGATCCTCCAGGCCGACGTCGTCTACATCCCGCTCTACTACTCGGTCGGTAACTTCCTGATTCAGCCATACGTGAGCGGAGCCGGTTCGAACACCGCCTTCGACCACTACTGGAACGAGATCAAGATCCTCTCTCACTGAGAGGCTCCAGCCACACCTTAATAACGGAGGCGCCCGGCACTAAGCCTGGCGCCTCTCGCCTTTCCCTCCGAGGGAGGATGATCCGTAGATGCTGACCCGGGGAACGCTGCTCTACATCGCCCAGCGATTGGTGCTGATCCTCTTCACGCTGGTCGCGGTGTCATTCCTGGTCTTCGTCAGCGTGCACAGCCTGCCGGGAAACGCGTTCGAGAGCGATCGCGTCCATGGCAAGGCCCTGCAGCTGCTGCTGCACGAGTACGGGCTCGACCGGCCGATCCTGGTGCAGTACTGGAGCTTCCTCACCGATGCCCTCCGCGGCAACCTCGGCGTGTCATTCCAGATTCGCGGGCTGCCGATCACGCCGCTGGTGATGCGCGAGCTCAGCGTGAGCGCCGAGCTGGGTGGCACCGCGCTGCTGATCACGATCGGCTTGGGCACCACGTTCGGGGTTCTGGCCGCACTGCGACAGAACACCTGGGTCGACTACACCCTGACATCGATCGCGGTCATCGGGTACAGCGTCCCGAGCTTTGTGCTCGCCGGGCTCGGCGTGCTCATCTTCAGCTACTTCTTGCCGACGGTCACCAACGGACTGATCTCGTACCCGGCGGAATGGACGGGCACGTATGGAACGATCGTCGAACTGTCGTTGCCCGCCATCATCCTCGGCTTCTACACCTCGGGCCAGGTCACCCGGATCACGCGCGCGGCGATGCTCGAGGTGCTCCAGCAGGACTACATCCGCACCGCGAGGGCGAAGGGATTGAAGAGCCGTGTCGTCACCGTCCGGCACGCGCTGCGCAACGCACTGATCCCGGTGATCAGCATCCTCGGACCGCTCGTGATCGGCATCATCACCGGCAGCGTCATCATTGAGAACATCTTCGGCATCCCGGGGCTGGGCAAGGAGTTCGTGGAGAGCATCCTGGGAGCCGATTACAACGTCACGGTTGGGGTTTTCACCGTCTACGCGCTCCTGATCGGCATCGCCAATCTCGTCGTCGACCTGCTGTACACAGTCGTTGATCCAAGGATTCGATACTGATGGCCGCAGTGATCACCCCCGTCGTCGAGGAGTACGCGGGCGGCACCATCGCCCGCGAACAGGTGGGCCTGTGGCGTGACGGCTTCCGCCGTCTGCGACGCAACCGGCTGTCCCTGGTCGCCGTCGTCTACCTGGCAATCCTCATGCTTGCGGCGTTGGTCGCGATCTTCTGGACGCCATACAACCCCGCGACCATCCTCCCGAATACCCTCACCTACCTCCCGCCCTCCGCGGCGCACCTGCTCGGCACCGACGAGTTGGGACGCGACCTGTTGAGCCGCATGATGCAGGGAGCGCAGATCTCCCTCATCGTCGGCGTGGGAACGTCCTTGATCGTGCTCACCATCGGGGTCGTCGTCGGCTTGATCGCCGGCTACTTCCGGGGCTGGGTGGACACCGTGATCAGCGTCTTCATCAACATCTTCTACGGGATCCCGGGCATCCTGATCGCGATCGTCCTGTACCTCGTCCTCGGACGCGGCCTCGGCAACATCATGATCGCCATCTCCGCCACCGCCTGGATGGACATGGCGCGGCTGGTACGAGGACAGGCGTTCAGCATTCGCGAGCGCGAGTTCATCGAGGCGGCTCGAGCGAGCGGCGCCAGGTCGGGGAAGATCCTCTTCGGGCACATCCTCCCGAACGCACTCGGGCCGATCATCGTGCAGGCGACATTCGTCATCCCGATCGCGATCCTCACCGAGGCGTTCCTCAGCTACCTCGGCCTCGGCATCCCGAGTCCCCTCGCCTCCTGGGGATCGATCGCGTCCGAGGGGTATGCTGCACTCCCCTTGGAGCCATTCATGATGCTCTGGCCGGCGCTCGCGCTTTCACTCACGCTGCTCGCGTTCAACTTCCTCGGCGACGGCCTGCGAGACGCCTTCGACCCGCGACAGCGTCGGTGACGGACCCGATCCTCGAGGTCCGCAACCTCAGCACGCACTTCTTCACCGATGACGGCGAGGTCAAGGCCGTCCGGGGGGTCAGCTTCAGGGTGGAGGCAGGCGAGACCCTCGGCATCGTCGGCGAGTCCGGATGCGGCAAGAGCGTCACCGCCATGTCGGTCCTCGGCCTGATCCAGCGACCGGGCAAGGTCGTCGCCGGCGAGATCATGTTCAGGGGACACGATCTGCTGAAGCTCAGCAGGGAAGAGTTGCGCAACATCCGCGGCCGCGACATCGCGATGATCTTCCAGGATCCGCTCAGCTCGTTGAACCCGGTGCTCCGCGTCGGCTACCAGATCGACGAGGCTATGTACGCGCACGACAAGGTCTCGAAAAACGACGTGGGGCGCCGCGGCATCGATCTGCTCAAGCAGGTGCGCGTCTCGGATGCGGAGCGGCGTATCAATGACTTTCCCCATCAGTTCAGTGGCGGAATGCGCCAGCGGGCCATGATCGCAATGGGGCTCTCGAACAGCCCCGACCTCCTCATCGCCGATGAGCCCACCACCGCGCTCGACGTAACCGTGCAGGCGCAGATCCTCGAGTTGCTGCGCGACCTCAACGAGCAAACCGGCGCGGCGATCATTCTCATCACCCACAACCTCGGCGTTGTCGCCGGTCTCTGCAAGCGCGTGCTCGTCATGTACGCGGGCGAGATCGTAGAGGAGGGAACGGTCGAGCAGATCTTCGAGCGGCCGCAGCATCCGTACACGTGGTCGCTGCTCCGCTCGGTGCCGCGCATCGATGCGAGCCGTGGACATCGTCTTCTCTCCATCGAGGGCCTGCCCCCAGACCTCATCGACCTGCCCCAGGGCTGCAAGTTCAACCCTCGCTGCCCGTTCCGCATCGAGCGCTGCTTCACGGAATCGCCACCGAGCGAGCAGGTCGCGCCCGCGCAGCACGCCGCGTGCTGGGTGACCATGGAGCGCGCGTACGCCGAGATGGGCGCCGGCACCATCACGGACACGAGCCCCGGCGCAGCGAGCGGTATCCATCCGGCCGGGCGCGCAGGCCCCGCCATCGAGGTGCCCGCGGCGGTAGGGCAGCCGGTCGGTGACTGACACAGCCTTCGCCCCGATTCCGCTCGTCGCGCCGGCGGTCGAACCGCTCCTGCGCGTGGTCAATGTGGTCAAGTATTTCGGCGCCGGTGTCGGAGCGTCGGTGAAAGCTGTCGACGGCGTGAGCTTCGACATCCTCCCCGGTGAGACTGTCGGCCTCGTCGGCGAGTCCGGGTGTGGCAAGTCAACGCTCGGCAGGCTGATCACGCAACTGCTCCCGGTAACCTCCGGCGAGGTCTACCTCGACGGCGTCGACATCAGCAAACTGCGCGGCGAGAAATTGCGCCAGCAGCGCAAGCAGCTGCAGATGATCTTTCAGGACCCGTACGCGTCACTCGACCCGCGCATGACCGTCGGCGACATCATCGCCGAGCCTCTGGTCAACTTCAAGATGATCAGTGGGCGGGCCAAGGACGCGCGCGTGCAGGAGTTGCTCCGCACGGTGGGGCTGAACCCTTACTTCAACAACCGCTATCCGCACGAGTTCAGCGGTGGACAGCGGCAGCGCATCGGGATCGCTCGAGCGCTGGCTCTCAACCCCAGGCTGATCATCTGCGACGAGCCGGTGTCCGCTCTCGACGTCTCCATCCAGGCCCAGATCATCAACCTGCTCGAGGACCTGCAGCGCGAGTTTCAGCTCACGTATCTCTTTATCGCGCATGACCTTTCCGTGGTCCGGCACATCAGCAATCGGGTCATGGTGATGTACCTCGGCAAGATCGTCGAAGTGGCGCCGAGCGAGGATCTCTACACCTCGCAGGAACATCCGTACACGCGCGCGCTCCTCTCCTCCATCCCCGTCCCCGATCCGCGGATCGAATCAAAGCGCCGGTTGGTCGAGCTCTCGGGTGAAATCCCTTCGCCGCTCAACCCTCCTTCGGGGTGCCGTTTTCACACTCGGTGTCCGATTGCGCAGGTCCCCGGCATATGCGCTGATGTCGAGCCGCCGCTCGAGCTCAAGGGCACCGGCCATCTGGCCGCGTGTCATTTCTCGGATCAGGTCCGCACCAAGATCGCAATCACCGTCTGACCGATCCCGCTGCGGCGGATGACTCCGGGCTCTTGACTGCCGCTCATAAGATGGTTCCATCCACCTGCTGGGCGGCTTCGGAGGAGTCATGAGCGAGAGCGAGCAGCGTCCACGAGTTCTGTATACCGCCGAGGCAACCGTCAAAGGCGGACGTCGAGGGCATGGCGTCACATCCGACGGCGTCGTGGAAGTCGACTTCACCTCGCCGAAGGAGATGGGAGGCGACGGAGCCCGCGGCACGAATCCCGAGCAGCTCTTCGCCCTCGGGTTTGCGGCGTGCTGGGAGAACGCGATGCTCGGCATCGCGCGCCGCAAGGGGCTCGACGTCGAGGACGCCATGGTGACTGCGCGAGTCGGTATCGGACCGATCGCATCCGGCCGCTACGGACTGGCCGTCGAGTTGCTGATCACCCTGCCATCGCTGCCGGATCGCGAACAGGCCAAAGCCCTGATCGACGAGGCAGAGCAGCGCTGCCCCTACTCGAACGCGGTTCGCGGGAACGTCGAGGTCACGCTCACGCTGCTCTGACGGAGTGTCCCGCCGCGGTGTGGGGACGGTCGGCTACCGTCGTCGCATGAAGCGTCTCTGGGCACCCTGGCGCATGGCCTACGTCTCAGCCGTTCCCTCGCCGACCGGCGAAGTCTGCTGGCTGTGCGAAGCCGCCAAACCCGGCGTCGGCGACCAGTCCCTCGTGGTCGACCGCGGCAGCCTGGCCTTCGTACTGATGAACCGCTATCCGTATACGAGCGGCCACCTCCTGGTTGCGCCGGTTCGCCACGTCGCCGGGGTGCTTGCGCTCACCCCGGAGGAGGGCGCGGCGATCTTCGCGAACACGCAACGCGCGGTCCGTGCGCTCACCGACGCGATGCATCCCGACGGGTTCAACATCGGGATCAACCAGGGAAGCGCCGCGGGCGCGAGCGCCGAGCACGTCCATCTCCATGTCGTGCCGCGCTGGTCCGGGGACACCAATTTCATGCCCGTGATCGGCGACGTCAAGGTGCTGCCGCAGGATCTCGAGACCACTGCCGCGAATCTGCGCGAGGCCTTCGTTCGCCTCGGACCGCTATAGTCCTTGGCAGATGGGCTCGGTAATCAAGAAGCGGCGCAAGAAGATGCGCAAGCACAAGCATAAGAAGATGCTGAAGAAGACGAGGTGGGCGCGCCGCGGCTAGCCGCGACCGCGAACCCCGTCAGGCGCGCGCGTACGAGTGCAGCCCGGCGATCCAGAGGTTGACCGCGTAGAGCGTGAACAGGATGGCCGCGAACCCGAACGCGGTGATGATCGCGGCTCGCTTCTCCTTCCACCCGTAGGTGACGCGGGCGTGGAGATAGATCGCAAAGACCACCCACGTGATGAATGCGAAGGTCTCCTTGGGATCCCAACCCCAGTAGCGACCCCAGGCGTGCTCACCCCAGATGGCACCGCAGATGACCCCGAACGTCCAGATCGGGAAGCCGATCATCACGAAGCGATAGCTCCAGCTGTCGAGCATCCCCGCTCTCGGAAGCGCCCGCTGCAGCCAGGTTGCCACCGGGTGCCTCCCCCCGCCGGCGAAGCCTCCGCCTGACCCACCCCCGCCCATGGTCATGGTCGCGACCCCGCCGCTGCTCACGCTCGACGCTACCGTCGTCGGCGCTACTGCGAGCAGCCGGTTGTCGGCCCAACGCCGCGCCAGGTACGCCATCCCGAAGAAGAAGGAGAAGCTCAGGACCGCCGATGATGTGGCCATCGAGGTGACGTGGATGGTCAGCCAGTAGCTGTGCAGGGCGGGGACCAGCTGCCCCGGCGGCACATAGACCATGTAGGCGACGCCCATCAGCGCGACCGTGACGATCATCGCCGGCAACCCGATCAGGCGCATCCGGGCTCGAACCATGAGGACGACGCAGACGGTGACGAGCACGAAGGCGATCCCGGTCGAGTACTCGTACATGTTGCCGAGCGGCCAGTGGCCGGCCTCCAGCGCACGCGTGAAGATCGATGCGAAATGGATCGGCCAGCCGATGAGCACCAGCGCCATTCCGAGGTCGCCGAGGACCCGCTTGCGGAAGGCCAGATGGAGCACGAAAGCGACCACGGCGAGCGTGTATGCGGCGACCGCTATCCCGAAGAGAACCAGGGACGCCGGGGTGCTCGACATGCCTGCGGGCGAGTATAGCCACCGGTACCGGCGCAGCAGCCTCGGCTCCCATTGCGCACAGATGCCATCCGGCCTGTAAAGGAATGAACGCGAGCCCCCCGTTTCCACGGCGCCTCCGTACCATGATGGCAATGTCCCGGCCGCGCGTTCTGCTCGCCGACGATGACCCGCGTGTGCTCTCCGTGGTCTCCCGCTACCTCGATCTCGAGGGGTACGAGATGTCCACGGCGTCCGATGGCGAAGCCGCTGTCGCGATCGCGGCGGCCGATCACCCCGACCTGATCATCCTCGACATCATGATGCCGGGCATCGACGGCATCGAGGCCTGCCGGCAGATCAGGGCGAATGCGGCGACCGCCCAGACCCCCGTGCTCATGTTCAGCGCCCTCTCCGAGGAGGCCGAGGCCGCCCGGCTCGCCGGGGCGGACGGCATGCTCCCCAAGCCCTTCAATCTGCCCGCTCTCGCCGAGGCCGTGAAGACCTTCTTCGCGACTCGGACGGCTTCGTAGGCGCCTCGAGCACCGGCCCTATACTGCAAAACGCCTCGGCGTGACCTGATCCCGGGGCGGTAGCTCAGCTGGGAGAGCGCTGCCCTCGCACGGCAGAGGTCGGGGGTTCGAGTCCCCCCCGCTCCACCACCGGCCTTCCAGGGCCAGTTTTGAATTCGATTCTCAGCGTGGACGCACGCCGTCTTTCCGGGTCGCCCGTTGCCTTTTTGTGCAAAGGGCAGCGGTGACTCGGTACTATGACCACGATCTTGAAAAAAGACGGTTACTCGGAGCCACCCGCCGGTTCCGGAGCTGTGGCGGCGTATATGCGTCCGACCCCGTCGCGTCGCCACGGATCGGGCGCCCCCGCCGGCGGACGCACCGACGCTGCCTCCTTGCTGCCCGGGCAACGGCCGACCGTCACGGAGGCCGTCGAGGCCATGCTCCGTCGCCACGCACTCGACTGGTCGCCGACCACGCTTCGCAACTGCCGGCACTACCTGATCAATCCCTCGTGCCGGTTCACGCTCTGGCGGGACGAGGCCGGCATCCGCGACCTCGAGGACCTCACGGTCGAACGCCTCGAGGGGTTCCTAGCGGATCTCGCCAGCGTGCTCAGTGGAGCGTCGTTAGCCAAGTACCGGACCTACCTCCGCGCGCTGGCGCGGTTCTGTGCGGGCACACCCGGATACGAGGCGATCGGGCTCACCGGCATCGAACGCATCCCGAGGCCCCGCCAGGCGAAGTACAAGAAGCCGGAGGCGCTCAGCCCGGCGGACATCCGGCGCGTGCTCGATGCCTGCGAGAGTACCCGCGACCGGCTCATCGTCGAGACCCTGCTCGCTACCGGCGTGCGGGTGAGCGAGCTCGTGGCGCTCCGGGTCGACGACCTCCACATATGGGATCGACCGCCGTTTGTGGTGGTGCAGCGGACCGCCCACAGCCCCGATCTCACCAAGAACGGCCGTGACCGGACGGTGCCACTCCTCTCGGCGCATGGCGGCGGCGCATCGGAGGCGACCAGCCTTGCCCGGCGGCTCGAGCGGTACATCGCCACCGAGCGCGACCCAAAGCGGACCAGCCCATCTCGCGAGGTCTTCCTCAGCATCACGCAGAAGGTTGGACCTGGGGCGCTGCCGCTCACCGTCACGGGCGTGCAGCAGCTGATGCAACGCCTCAGCGAACGCAGCGGCGTCTACGTCCACGCTCACAAGCTGCGTCACACCTTCGCGACACGCGCCGTCGACATTGGGACTCCGATCTTTCACTTGCAGCAGTTTCTCGGCCACCAGAGCATCGAGATGGTTCGCCGCTACTACACGGCGGATCAACGTGCTGCGCTCCAGTCCTACGCGAGACTCGTCGCCTCGTCGCCGCTGTAGCGCACCACCGCGTGCTGGCATCGAACCACAAGGATTGGCGCGCGTCTCATGAGAGTCTCGAACACGCGGATTGCCGCCCTATCGCTCATTGGTCGTCCACCGATCGCTCGATAGATACAGGCTCGGCTGAGACAGGCTGTACGAGCGAACTCTCGTACCGTCCAGCCGCGTGCCACCACGGCAGCGCGCAGCGCACATCCATCAAATCGTCCCGAGGCCGGATCCCAGAGAGACACCGTCGACACAGCCGCAGGCATGTTCTGAGCATGCCAGGTTTTTGCTAACAGACTGCTTACATTTTCTCGGTGCCAATGTCGGTGCCAATGTTGCCCGATCCCGCCCCCATTGGATCCGCCAGGTGCCTCGACCCTGACGCCATGCGTCCGCGCTGCCGCCGTGTATGCGCACTTCACGTCGCGAAAGACGCGAGTCTCGCGTCTTTCGCAGGTTCCACCCTTGAAGCGAACATCGCAAATCAGACGCATTGCGCGCACGCCGCGTGGCTCGCGACATACGCGCAGTCAGCGTTCCAGGCTGATCAGGTGGATTGCGCGCCTCTCGCTCTCATCGCGAAAGGCTCGTGTTCAGCGAAGTCCGCGTCATCCGCGAACCCCGCGAACCCCGCGACGGGAAAGGCCACAGCGACAGTCGAGGGTCAGCAGGATCGGAGGCTTCGGCAGCGCCTCGGGCTTCCTCAGCACCATCTCTCAGTCCTCCACCAACCGGCCATCTCCTCTTCACCTCCGACAAACGCACCTGCATCACACCTCTTGTCACCGCCTTCACGACCTCGCGCACAGGCATCGTCCACCCTAAACCGCACACAGTTGCATCGCTGATTTCTTCCAGATCAAACGTTCCGAAAAGGTAAGCGCTCTGTAGGCGTTTTCTCCCTACGCTGAAGCCCGTGCAACACGGGTCTCGGCGATGATCTCCATCGGCAAGCTCACCAGCGTCGAGCAGGCGGTTCGGTACCTGCGCGAGGCGGTTGCGCAGCAGCAACTCGAGTACTACACCGCTCGCGGTGAGTCGCCAGGACGCTGGGCCGGGCCCGGTGCGGAGGCACTCGGACTGCGCGGCGAGGTGACCGACACCGACTTTGCCGCGGTGCTCGCCGGCACTCATCCGCGCACGGGTGAGGACCTCGGCAAACACTGGCGGAGGCAGACGGTCGTCGCCTTCGACGTGACGGTGTCTGCTCCCAAGGACGTGAGCATCCTCTACGCGCTCGGTGACGAGCGCGCCAGGTCCGCGATCCTGCGCATCCACGGTGAGGGAGTCCAGGCCGCTGCCGAGTATCTCCAGGCGACTGCCGGCTGGGCACGCCAGTACAACCCCGCCACCAAGAGCACCGAGGCGGTGCGGGCGAAGCTGGTCATGCCCGAGTTCGTGCATCGCACCGCCCGGCCGGTGACCGATCCGACCACCGGGACGGTGACCGTCGACCCGCAGCTGCACACGCACATCACCGTCCCCACCTGGGTGCAGCGTCCCGACGGGAGCTGGAGCCATCTGCACAGTGAGCCCCTGTACCAGCACGCCGCCGCGGCGGGCGCCATCGCCCAGGCGGAGTGGCGCGACCGCCTGGTCCGCGAGCTCGGCATCTCCACGGTGGTCGACGGCAAGGGCTGCTTCTCGATCGTCGGCATCACGGGTGCCCAGCGGCGCGAGTTCTCCCGCCGGTCGCTCCAGATCGACACCGCGGCGGCCGCGTATGACGTGACCACACGCAGCGGGCGCGAGGTGGCGACGCTCGACACCCGCGAGGGCAAGCACGAGGTGGCGGCCACCGAGGATCTCTTCGCCCGTTGGCACGAGCGTGCCGCGAGCGTCGGGCTCGACGGCGAGACGGTGCAGGCCGTATTCGGCCGCGAGCCCGGTGCGCTGGAGCCGCGCCGCCTCGACGTGCAGCGTTCGCTGGACATCCTGGGCGTGCACGGGCTCACCGCCCGGCAGGCCACCTTCACTCGCCGCGACCTCATCCGCGTCGTCGCCTCGCACGCACCCCTGGGCATGAGCCGCGCGCAGCTAGAGGCGACCGTCGACTGGATGCTCGCCGACCGTGACGCGGTGCAGCCGCTGCCGCCTCGGGTTCGCGAGGGCGAGACCGAGCCCGAGGCGATGCTGCGCTGGAGGGAGACCGGCCATGACCTCCGTTACTCCACGCCGGAGATGCTCGCCCTGGAGCGGGGTATGGTGGCCACAGCCCAGGCGCGTGCCGGCGCGGGCGTCGGGATGGCCCGCGCCGACACCGTCGCTGTGGCGATGGCGGCGCGTCGCACGCTGACTGCAGACCAGCGAACGATGATCGAGGAGGTCTGCCTCAGTCCTGCCGGCGTGCTGGTTATCGAGGGTGACGCCGGTGTGGGCAAGACCTACGCCCTGGAGGTCTGCCGCGAAGTCTTCGATGCCTCCGGCGTCGAGGTGGTCGGCTGCGCCCTGGCCGGTCGCGCCGCCGAGCTCCTCGAGGAGGGATCGGACATTGCCTCGACGACCGTCGCCGCCACACTTCATCAGCTCCAGGTCGAGCGCCTTCCCTATGGCGGTGTGCTCGTCGTCGACGAGGCCGGCATGCTCGGCGATCGCCAGCTCGCTGAGCTGGTCTCTTTGGCTGCACGGGACGAGGCCAAGCTGGTCGTGGTCGGCGATCCCTTCCAGCTCCAGCCCATCGAAGCGGGCGCACCGATGCGCACGCTGAGCGATCACATCGGCAGGGTGGAGCTGCACGAGAACATCCGCCAGCAGGACGCCTGGGAGCGGGCGACACTGCAGCTGCTCCGCGACGGTGAGGCGCGCGCGGCGTACCGCGAGTACATGCGCTACGACCGCATCCACGACGCCCATACGGTGGCCGAGCGCCGGGTTCAGGTGATCGACGATCACGCCCGGCTCGAGGCCGGCGGACTCAACACGGTCATCCTCGCCCTGCTCCGTGACGAGGTGGCCCCGCTCAACGAGTTGGCCCCCGCCCGGTCGGTGGCCGAGGGACGGGTCCATGGT
>JBAPWO010000290.1:0-24564 GCA_049283735.1 Candidatus Dormiibacterota bacterium | reverse complement strand
CCTCCGCACCGCGCTGAACCTCCGTGACCAGGGCTGCCGCTTCCCGGGGTGCGACCGCCCGCCCACGTGGACCGATGGCCACCACATCATCCACTGGCCGGACGGTCCCACCGAGCTCGACAACCTGGTCTCCCTGTGCCGGCCGCACCACCGCGCGGTGCACGAGCAGGGTTGGCGCATCCACATCGCTGATGGACTTGCCGTGGTGGAGCCGCCTCCCTGACGAAGTACGACGCCGTCAGGCACCCCTTCCGGCTCAGGGCGATCGGCGCGAATGGCGGTCAAAGCCCAGATGGTGCGGGCCGTCCGCCATGATTCGCTGTGGATCTATCCGCGGCCAAGGGAGCGTCGAGGTTGTCCTGTTCCAACTGTGGGTCTGAGAATCACGCGGGCAGTAAGTTCTGCAAGCAGTGTGGCGCTGCGATGGCGCGCACCTGTCCGAAGTGCTCAACACCGGTCGACCCGGACGCGAGCTTCTGCAGCGAGTGCGGCGCGCCCCTGGGTGCCGCACCCCCAGGTCGAGTCGCCGCGAGCTCCTCGCCATCGCCGAACGCCGCTGACACCGCGACCGCGGAACGCCGGCTGGTCTCGGTGCTTTTCGCCGACCTGGTGGGCTTTACCGCCCTATCAGAGAAGCGCGATGCGGAGGAAGTGCGCGAGCTGCTGACCCGCTACTTCGACACCTGCCGTTCGGTGGTGAGCCGCTACGGCGGGGTGGTGGAGAAGTTCATCGGGGACGCCGTGATGGCCGTGTGGGGCGCGCCCGCGGCCCACGAAGACGATGCCGAGCGGGCCGTTCGCGCATCGTTGGATTTGATCGAGGCGGTATCCGCGCTCGGTGGCGAGATCGGCGAGCTTGGGTTGCAGGCCCGGGCCGGGGTGCTCACCGGCTCGGCTGCGGTCACGGTTGGCGCGGACACGCAGGGCATGGTCGCCGGCGACCTGGTCAACACCGCCTCGCGTGTCCAAGCCGAGGCTCAGCCGGGAACGGTGCTTGTCGGCGAAGCCACCCGCGGGGCGACTGAGGCGGCTGTGGTGTACGAGGACACCGGCGAGCATTCGCTCAGAGGTAAGGCAGAACCAATACGCCTGTGGCGAGCGCTGCGTGTCGTGGCCATGCGTGGTGGCGCGCAGAAATCGGAGGGGCTCGAGGCGCCGTTCGTGGGTCGCGACCGCGAGCTGCGCCTCATCAAGGATCTCTTCCACTCCAGCGCGGAACAACACAAGGCCCACCTCGTCTCAGTGGTGGGGATCGCCGGCATCGGCAAATCGAGGCTCTGCTGGGAGTTCTTCAAGTACATCGACGGTATCGCCGCGGGAGTCTTTACCCATCGTGGCCGCTGCCTCGCCTACGGCGAGGGCGTGACCTATTGGGCACTGGCGGAGATGGTCCGGATGCGCGCACGAATCACCGAGGCGGAGGACCCGGCCTCCGCCCTCGCCAAGCTGCAAGCCTGCCTGGCCGAGTTTCTGCCCGATCCAGATGAGCGCCGCTGGGTGGAGCCGCGGTTGGCTCAGCTCCTGGCTCTCGAAGAGCGCGCTCCCCACGAACGCGAAGACCTGTTCAGCGCCTGGCGACTTTTCTTCGAACGGCTCGCCGACAGGGAGCCGACGGTGCTGGTGTTCGAGGACATGCAGTGGGCGGACACCTCGCTGCTCGAGTTCATCGAATACCTGCTGGAGTGGTCGCGTAACCACGCGCTCTTCGTGGTGACCGCGGCTCGGCCGGAACTGGTCGATCGGCACCCGACCTGGGGAGCGGGCAAGCGCAACTTCACCGCGGTCTTCCTCGAGCCTCTCGCGGCAACCGCGATGGAACAGCTGCTCGACGGGCTGGTGCCTGGATTGCCCGACGAGCTCCGGGAGCAGATCCTGCAGCGGGCGGAAGGGGTCCCCCTGTACGCAGTGGAAACGGTGCGCATGCTGCTCGATCGCGGCCTGCTCGAGCGCTCCGGAAGCGTGTATCGGCTGACCGGGGCCGTCGAGGATCTGGAGGTACCCCAAAGCCTGCACGGCCTCATTGCAGCTCGCCTTGACGGGCTGCGTCCGGAGACGCGGCGGGTGCTCCAGGACGCGGCTGTACTCGGCAAGACCTTCACATTGACCTCGTTGGCCGCCGTGAGTGGGCTCCCGCCGGTGGACCTCCAGGCGATGCTCACGGAGCTGGTGCGCAAAGAGGTGCTCTCAGTGCAGGCGGATCCACGCTCGCCGGAGCGTGGTCAATACGGGTTCCTGCAGGACCTCGTCAAACGAGTGGCCTACGAGACGCTTTCCAAGCGCGACCGCAAGGAAAAGCACCTCGCCGTGGCCACCTGGTACGAGAACTCCTGGGGTGGCGAGGAGAGCGACGTCGTCGAGGTGGTCGCGGCGCACTACCTGGAGGCGTACAACCTCGCTCCCCAGGATCCCGATGCCGGCGAGGTGAAGGACCGCGCCGCGGACGTGCTCTTCCAAGCCGGCGAGCGCGCCGCATCCCTGGCTGCAAACTCGGAGGCAGAACGCTACTTCGAGCAAGCAGCACGCCTGGTGCCGGACTCGGCACGGCGGGCCGAGATGCACGAGCGGGCCGGCCAGATGGCGGCGCGCTCGGGCCGCAACGCGGTTGCCATCTCACACCTGGAACGAGCCATCACGCTGTACGAGACGGAGAACCTTCCCCATCCGGCCGCGCGCGCCTTGTCTCGTGTGGGCTTGGTGGAGTCCGCGAGCGGGCAGTTGGACCGATCGGTGCAGCGGATGGAGCGCGCCTTCGCGGTTCTTGCTGACGACCCGCCGGATGAGGATCTTGCCACTCTTGCGGTCCGGCTCGGATCGGCGCTGTACTTCAACGGCGATACCGATACCGCGAGCAAGCGCATCGAGGCCGCGCTCGACATCGCCGAGAAGCTGGGGCTACCCGAGGTCCTCTCGCAAGCCCTGAACGTCAAGGCCATCCTCGCCATGCAACGCCGGCACGGCGAGGAGGCGATGGCTCTCTTCGCTCATGCCTTGAAGCTTGGGCTGGACAATGATCTGCCCACAGCCACGATTCGCGCCCATTTCAACCTCGCAGACCTGCTGTGCCAGCGGGACCGCTACGTTGAGGCGCTCGATCATTATCGCAGCGCCCTTGCCCTGTCGAGGAAGATCGGAGACAGGTCATTCGAGCGCGGCACGATCTGCGACCTTGCGCTGAACCTCGTACGAGTCGGCGAATGGGATGAGGCAGCCGAATTTGCCGCAACCATCGCCGAAGAGGACATGCGCAGCGCGCCGACGGACATCATTTCGCTGCTTGTTGTCGGTGAGATGTACACCGATCGGGGCCAGATTGTGGAGGTCGAGAACCTTCTGTCCTGGACAGCGCAACTCGCGTCGTCAGATGATTGGCAGGCGCGCACTTCCTTCCTCTCTGGTCGCGCGTGCCTCCTGCGCGCCCAGGGCAGATACCGCGAGGCGCTCGCGGATGCCGAGGAGGCGATCAAAGTGGCTGCCGAATTCGGCGGGGTGGGACACCAGGCCGTCAAGGCTGGCTTTCGGACGGCGTGCGACTCCGCATTCGCCCTGGGCGACACGGCGAAGATGCACGAATTGCTCGCCTTCGTCGACAGACTTGGTCCAGGCGAACGGCCGCCGTATCTGCATGCTCAAGCGATGCGGTTTCACGCCCGACTGAGCGACCCGGAAGCCATTGAACCGTCGTTCATCGAGGCTGAGGCGAGCTTCGCCGAGCTGGGAATGCCTTTTTGGCTCGCGGTAGTTCGGTTTGAGCATGCGGAATGGCTCTCGGCACATGGCAGGCACGCTGAGGCCACCCCGATGATGACCCTTGCGGCGCAAGAGTTCGAGCGCCTTCAGGCGCGGCCGTGGCTCGACCGCGCGAGGCAATCAGCCCCTGGGGCGGTCACGGTTTCTTGATTGCCGGCTGTCATCGGTTCGCCTTCGGTAGTGCCTCACACTACTGACTGGCGGCGGATCACTTCGCGGTGGGCTGACCGAACGTCAGCGAGGCCGACGGATGTGTCCGCGCCAGCCGCGCCTGCGCCCTGCCCAGCGCTGAGGGTGACAGGCTGGCGACGGTCATCGCTTCGACAAAGTCTGACCCGTTGATACGGTAGAGCGTGCAGGGCGCAATCGCCTTCACAGTCGCCGTGCGTGGACGGTGTCCGAGCAGACCGATCTCACCGAAGTAATTGGGCGGCGCCAGCACACCAAGCGTCTGTTCCGCGCCGGCCTCGCCCGCCGCGAGCACCTCGACCTCGCCGGCGGTGAGCACGAAGAAGTCATCCGCCTCAGCGCCCTCGCGAATGAGCACCGTGCCGGCGTCGACCGTCTCCTCGACTGCTGATCTTGCCAGGCGCTCCAATGCCGCTCGGGTCGCGCCCGCGAAGATGTCGAGGCTCTGCAGAGCCGCGATGCGTGGCTCGATCGCGGACAGTTCGCGCTGCGCTCTCGTGTCGAGTGCCCGGATCCATGGGTACGCAGCAACACTCAGCGCAGGAATCGCCAATCCCATGATCAAAAGGGTCGTGTTCAGTCCGACGCTGCCAAGGAGGATGGGCATGAGCAATGCGCCCAGTGAGATGGCCGCCAGCACCAGGGCGAAGAAAACTCCAAAGACTCGCGCGACGACGTCGGGACTCACCAGCCGCTGCAATGCCGTGATCGCCAGCACGTCGACGATGATCGTCCCCGCACCTCGGACCACCTCCAGGAGAAAGGCGATCCATGGTGAATGCACGATCGTCAGGAGCGATGTAGGCAGGCAAAACACCGCCATCCCGATGACGATGATCGCTCCGAGGCGACGGGCAGCGGCGATGCGATTCATGAATCCCGCCATCACGATGCCGCCGACGCCGAGCGCCGCGAGCAGGTATCCGTAGCCGGTGCTGCCGGTGCCGAGCTGGTCCTTGCTCACCACCACGAAGAGCACGGTGTCGGTCCCGTACACGAAGCTCGCGAGGATGCTGAATCCGGCGAGGAGGGACACGTTGGGTGACGAAACGAAGGCGCGCATCCCGGCCGCCATCTGCTTGAGTGGCCCGACCGCCCCTCCCTCGGTGATGTCCGACGGACGGCTGCGAACGCGCATGCGGCTCACCACCAGCGCGGAGAACCCGAAGGTGGCGGCATTGATGGCGAATACCACGGCCGGTGGGCTGAACAGCAGCAGGACGCCCGCGATTGCCGGCCCGACGATGATGGAGAGGTTCTCGACGGCAGACTGCGCGCTGTTGGCGGCGGCGAGATGTTCCTCACCGACGATTGCTGGAGTGGTCGCGCGTGCCGCCGGGTCGTACGAGGATGTGCTCACCGACGTCAGAGCGGCGAACGCAATCGCCACGACCACAGGTCCGTCCAGCGCCGCAACGACGGCGAGAGCCGCCTGGAAGCTGAGCGCGAGCATATCGAGAGTCACCATGAGGCGGACGCGTTCCACGCGGTCAGCGACCAGCCCGCCGATGGGACTGGTGACCAGTGCAGTGAGAAAGCGCGTCATCGAGGCCGCGGCAACCCACGCGGGGGAGTGGGTGGCATTGAAGACGAACACGACCAGGGCGACGTTGTATGCCCACGATCCGCTCATCGAGATGGTGAGTCCGCTGAAGAGCAGGCGGTAGTCGCGGTTGGCGAACAGCGAGCGATACCCGACTCGCGGTGTTCTCTCGCCGAGCGTTCGTCCGGTGAGCCGCGCCACGACACGGCGCCTGATCGAGGGCGGCTTCTGCTCTGTGGCGAGCTCCGTCATCGGATGTCCCCGGGCGCCCTGAGATCACCGATGGCGGTGCGATTCACCCGCGGAAGCGTACTCGCCGCGATACTGTCCGCACCATGCGGTTGCGTCTCTGCGGTACGCGAGGGTCCACGCCGGCGCCTGGCATCGATTTCGCCCGTTATGGTGGTCAGACGTCGTGTGTGGCACTGATATCAGATGACGGTGAGTGCCGGCTGATCCTCGACGCAGGCACCGGCTTGCGCCGGCTGCCAGCTGCGTTGAATGGCAAGCCGTTCACCGGCAGCATGCTGCTCACCCATCTGCACTGGGACCATACGCATGGGTTGCCCTTCTGCCCCTCGGTCGACAACCCCGACGCGCACACAACGCTGTACATCCCGGAGCAGCCGGGGGGTGACGCCGAGGAGGTCCTTGCCCGGGCGATGTCGCCTCCGCATTTCCCCATACGTCCTCGCGAGATGCGCGGATCCTGGGAGTTCAAGCATCTCGCGCCTGGCGAATATCGCATCGAGGGCTTCGACGTCCTCGCGCTGGAGATTCCACACAAGGGTGGGCGAACGTTCGGATACCGGGTTTCTGACGGTCGGAGTGCCTTCGCCTACATGCCCGACCACGCGCCGGCCTCGCTCGGTCCCGGGCCTGAGCAGTTCGGTCCGTATCACGAGACGGCGGTGCGCTTGACGCAGGGCGTCGACATGCTACTGCACGATTCGCAATACACCAGCGACGAATTCCCCGCGCGGGCGCATTTCGGGCACTCCAGCATCGATTACGCCGTGGGGCTTGCCGAACACACCGGAGCGCGGCGGTTGGTGCTCTTTCATCACGACCCGTGGCGATCGGACGCGCAACTCGACAGCATCGTCGCCCGCTGGTCCGGCGCCTCGCTGCCGGTCACTGCGGCGATCGAGTGGGACGTTCTTGACGTCGGCGGTGCCTCCGCCGCGCGGCCCCGCGGAGGAGCGTGAGCTGTCGATGGCATCGGGCGGGGATCGCCCTGGTTGAGTGCAGCCTCCGGAGAAACGTACCCTTGGCGGCGTGATCTGCCCGGCCTGTGCTGCTGAGAATCGGCCCGGAATGCGCTTCTGCGGCCAGTGTGGGGGCTCGCTGGCGATCCTCTGCCGAGGGTGCGGCGCAACCAACGACGCCAATCAACTGTTTTGCGGCCAGTGCGGGGCAAAGCTTGCGGCGGACGCGCCTGCGGGTAATCCTTCGCTGAGCTCGCCCACCACGAGCAGCCGCCCAACCGGCGAGTTGTCGCGGCCTGCCTCGGAGCGGCGTCACGTCACCGTGCTCTTCGCGGACCTGGTCGGCTTCACATCGCTGTCAGAGCAACGCGATGCGGAGGATGTCCGCGAGCTGTTGAGTGACTACTTCGCACTTGCGCGGACGGTCATCGGTCGCTACAGCGGGCGAATCGAGAAGTTCATCGGTGATGCGGTGATGGCGGTGTGGGGCGTCCCGGCCATCCAGGAGAACGACGCGGAGCGTGCGGTTCGAGCAGCCCTCGAGCTTGTGGCCGAGGTATCCGCATTCGGTGAACGGGCGGGCATACCCGGGCTCCGAGCCCGGGCAGGTGTGCTCACCGGTGAAGCCGCGGTCAACCTCGACGCCCACGACGAGGCGATCGTCGCGGGCGACCTGGTCAACACCGCGAGCAGGCTGCAATCGGTTGCGGAGCCGGGCATCGTCTTCGTCGGCGAGAGCACGCGAAGCGCGAGCGAGGCTGCCATCGAATACGAGGACGCGGGGAGCCATCAACTGAAGGGCAAACCTGAACCGGTGCGGCTCTGGCGCGCGGCTCGGGTGATCGCGGGGGCGGGTGGGGCGCTGCGCCCCACCGGTCTCGAGCCTCCCTTTGTCGGGCGGGACCGAGAGCTGCGGCAGCTCAAAGAGTTCCTCCACGCCACGTCAGCGGAGGGTAGGGCACGGCTGCTCTCGGTGGTTGGCCTCGCAGGGGTGGGCAAGTCAAGGCTGGCCTGGGAGTTTTTCAAGTACATCGACGGGCTCACCGAGACCATCTGGTATCAGCGCGGCCGGTGCCTGGCCTACGGCGAAGGTGTCGCATTCTGGGCGCTGACCGAGATGGTCCGGATGCGAACCGGGATCGTGGAGAACGAGCCGCCGGACACTGCGAAACAGAAATTGCGGCTGAGCGTCGAGGAGTTCATTCACGACGAGGAGGAACGCGCCTGGGTGGAGCCACGTATGGCCCATCTTCTCGGGCTCGAGGAGCGCGCCGGCGCTGACCCCCGCGATCTGTACGCGGCCTGGAGAGTGTTCTTCGAGCGTATGGCGGCGCAGCACACGACGCTGCTCATCTTCGAGGACCTGCAGTGGGCGGACAGCGGACTCCTCGATTTCATCGAGTACCTGCTCGAGTGGTCGCGCAGCTCGCCGATCATGGTGGTCGCCCTCGCACGTCCCGAACTCGGCGAACGGCGGCCGGGATGGGGTACCGGCAAGCGAGGCCTCACCTCGCTCTTCCTCGAACCACTGTCGCCTGATGCGATGGGTGAGCTGCTCACAGGCCTGGTGCCGGGGCTGCCTCAGGATCTGCGCGCGCTCATCCTCGACCGAGCCGCCGGCGTCCCCCTGTACGCGGTTGAGACGGTGCGCATGCTCATCGACCGGGGCCTGCTCGTCGAGGATCGGGGCACGTACCGCGCCAAGGGGTCGCTCGAGGCGCTCGAGGTTCCTGAGAGCCTGCATGCGCTGATCGCAGCGCGCCTCGACAGTCTCGCGCCGAGTGAGCGGTCGTTGTTGCAGGACGCCGCCGTCCTGGGCAAGTCGTTCACGGTCGCCGCGCTCAGCGCGGTGACCAACATCCCGGAATCCGACGTCGAGGCGGGGCTCACCTCGCTGGTCGGCAAGGACCTGCTCGCGATCCAGGCGGACCCGCGCTCGCCGGAACGCGGCCAGTACGTCTTCGTCCAGGACCTGATCCGCAGCGTCGCCCATGGGACCCTGGCGCGCCGCGAGCGCAAGTCGCGTCACCTGTCGGCTGCGACGTACCTTGCCGGCTCCCGAGGTGACGAGGAGGAGATTGCCGAGGTCGTCGCCGCCCATCTGGTAGAGGCATACGACGCGGACCCCGGTGCGCTGGACGCTCCAGAGATTCGCGAACGGGCGCGGCTTGCGCTCGTGCGCGCCGCGGAGCACGCCGACTCGCTCGGCGGCGCTGCGTCGGCGCAGCGCTATTACGAGCACGCGCTCGAGCTCAGCGGCGACGATGAGACGCGAGCCGACCTCCATCAGAAGGCTGGACAGGCTGCCCGCTTGCAGGGCCGCGGCGCGCAGGCGAGAGCGCATTTCGAAACGGCCCAGGCCCTGTACGCCGCGACCGGACGGCCGCTTGGCCAGGCGACGGCGCTGAGCGAGCTCGGTAAGTGCGACTACGACGAGGGCAACCTCGCCGGCGCGTTACAACGCTCGCAGGACGCGCTCGCCACCGTCCCCGATGGCGGGACCGAGGCAGCGCACCAGGCCACGCTGGCGTACATCGAGGCAAGGCTCGCGAGGTTCATGTACTTCAGCAGCGATTACGTCTCGGCACTCCCATACGTCGAGCGCGCGCTGCAGGTTGCCGAGACCGAAGGCCTGTTGGATGTGTACTGTCTGGCCCTCGACACCAAGGGCGCCATTCTCGCTGCGCGCGGACGTCGTGCCGAGGCTGAGGTGCTCATCCGCGGCGCGCTCGCCGTCGCACTCGAACACGATCTCATCGAGCGCGCCTTCTCGTCGTGCGCCAATCTGGCCACGACTCTCGAGGAGGAAGACCGGATCGAGCCCTCGCTCGAGATGTACGAGCAGGCCGCGGGGCTCATGCAGCGGCTGGGAGATCGGCCGAATGCTGTCGGAGCGCGGCTCAACTGCATCCAGGGGCTTCTCGAGCTCGGCCGGTGGGATGAGGTTGAGGCCATGTTCGCCGATTATCTCGAGGCCGACGCTGATGAGCTCGGATCTCGCCTGTGGCCGGGCGCAGTCGCGGTCAACGCCACGTGGCTGTTCGTTTTCCGCGGCGACGAAGTAGCGGCCCGCCGCCTGGTCGAGCAGAGTGCCCCGCTCGCTGCGCACGCGCAGCTGGAGTTACGCGCCGTATCCGATGCCGCAAGCGCCGCGGTCGCGAACGCTGAAGGTGACCACGTACTGGCGCTGGCGACGGCGGAGTCAACGCTTCGAGCCTGTATCGACGAGTCCTTCCCGGTGGGCATGAAGTTAGCCCTGATCGAGGCGGTGGAGGCGGCCTTCTTGCTCCGCCAAACTTCCAAGGTCATGGAGTTGCTGCAGCTGGTGCGCGACAACTTTCGGCCCGGACGCCAGCCGTCGATTGACGCTCATATTCTCCGATGGGAGGCCCGCATGGCAGCCGCGCTCGGTGACAATGACCGAGCCGGCAGCAAGTTCACAGCCGCAATCGACCACTTCGCCCGGTTACAGCGTCCCTTCTGGCTTGCGGTAACCCGCTGCGAGCTCGGCGAGTGGTTGGTTGCTCAGGGCCGCCAAGCAGACGCCCAGGAGCAGTTGGGCTCTGCTCGCGCAATGTTCGAGCAGCTCCGTGCAACGCCCTGGGGGCAACGAGCGCGCATCGCGGGGCAGCGGGTGGGGACAGAACCGGCGAGTCTCGCTCAATGACGCGATCACGCCACCTTGATCGCACAGCCGATGTACGAAACGCGCATGTCCTTGGTCACGACGAAACGCGCTCGATTACCCAGCTCTCCATATGAGATCCGACCTCTCCGGGCCTGCAGAAGCATGCGGATCAGCTGAGGTGGTTTCACGCCGGGGGCGATGCCCGTCATGTCGCGGCGCTCGAGCGCGTGGCGGCGGAGTAACCCGTTGAGCTCATCCGGGGTGATGAACTGCTCCCAGGCATGGAGGTTGGGTGGCATCAGCCGCGTGAGACGCCAATCCTGGAAGAGCTTGATCATCACCAACCTGCTCGTGCGCGTGCGGTTGATGGTGTCGAACAGGTAGACGCCGCCGGGCCGCAACACGCGAGCGGTTTCGCCGATGACCGCCTCGAGGTCGTCGACATGCTCGAGCACGTCAACGCAGCAGGCGATGTCCACGCTCGCCCCCTCGAGCGGAAGATGCTCGCCTGATCCTTCGCGGTAGTCGATATGCAGGCCGGCCGCTGCAGCGTGCGAACGGGCGGTGGCGAGTGACGCGGCGGACGGATCAACCCCGATGACCTGTGCGCCGAGCCGGGCGAACTCCTCGGCAAACAGGCCGCCGCCACACCCGATGTCCACGACGGTCTTACCGCTTGGGCCCATGCCGAGAGTGCGAAGCACTCGGGTGAAATAGTCGAGTCTTGCCGGGTTGATCGCAGTCCGGATTGCGTTCAACGGCTGGTGTTCGTCCCACCAGATGTCGCCGGACCGGTTGTAGATCTCGTTGTCCACGGGCATGGTCTGGGGCTGCCTAGCGCAGCGGCTCGACAACTGACAGATCGTGGGCGAGGACGATCCGTCGCGGGTCGAACTGCAACAGACGATCCATCCAGGCGCTATGCGGTGGAATCTCCGCGTCGTCGCTGTCTCGGTGCGCCACGGCAGCGCGCAGGTCGGCGGCGAACTCGGTCGCCGTGTCGTGCGCCTGACCCGCGAGGACGACGGTGCCGTCGTCGCAACGCACGCCAACCGACTGATGCCCCGCCGTGTGTCCTGGCGTCGGGAGTATCCACAGGCCGGGCAGCAGCTCGATTTCGCCGTCGATGACCTGGTAGTCGGCGCCGGCGAAGTCGACCGCGTCGGAGATGGTGTACCCGGGTTCACGCGCGCTCGTCAGCTCAGTTGCCTGCACGACGATGGGCCGCCCGGCGAACGCCGGATTACCGCCGCAGTGGTCGAAATGGAGGTGACAGTTGACCACCCAGCACACGTCCCCCACGGCCGAGCCCGCGCCCCGCAGCGCCGCTGCGAGTGGCCGCCGCTGCGGACGGTAATGCGCCTCGGTCTCCGCGTCGGCAACGCCGAGGCCGGTATCGAACAGGACAAACCCGGCAGGATGGGCGATCAGGTAGCCGAGCAGGGATTCCACGCGCGCTTCGCCGGTCAGGGTTTCCGACGCCGGCCGGATGAAGTACCCGAAGTCGATCCGCCGGATCTCGTCGATGATCACAGTGGTGTCGCGGTCGCCACTACCTGCTCGGAATCTGTTTGCTGTCGATCAGAAACGCTTCGACGTGGGTGACCACGAAACGGTGGTCCTCGATTTGGGGAAGCCCTGACACCGCCACCGTGCCTATGCACCCACTGGTGCCGAGCATCACCGGAAAGGCACCGCCGTGCGCCGCGAACATGCTGACGTCCAGGCGAGAGTCGGTGTCGAAGTCGCGGCCGTCGGCGCGGAAGGTGCATCCAACGAAATACGACGAATGACCGTAGCGCTCGGCGACGGCCGCCTTGCGCGAGAGCCACGCGTCGTTGTCCGCCGAGGACCCTGGCAGAGCGGCGTGGAACAGACACTGGCCGTTGCGCCGGATCGCGATTGCGACCGGCAGCCGCGCCTCCAGCGCCGCGGCGCGCAGGCGTGACCCGAGCTCCCACGCGACCGCGTGGTCGAAGCGCGAGAACACCAGACGCTCTTCTTCCGCCAGCAGCGCGGCCAGCTGTTCGGCGTCAGCTTCGCTCACGGAGCGGGCACCGGCACGACGGCGCCGGTGGTGGCGCTGGACCTGGCTGCCTCGAGCAGGGTTGCGGTGGCGACGGCATCACGAGCATTGACGGGTGGCGGGTTGCTGCCGCGAACCGCTCCCGCGAAGGCCGCATAGAACCGATCCCATCGCCCGCGCTCGGTGGCACATGGCCCGGCCGCCGAACCCCGGTACAGGGTGCCGTGGCTCTCGGGTGGCTCAACGCCCCACCGCGCGCCGAGGGACGCGGGAGTCTCACCGGCGATCAGCAGATTCTCCTGGGTGTCGCCGGGTCCCAGCACGTAGGTCGCCTCGGCGCCGGTGACCCGGTAGCGAGGGCCGGGCGCGAACTGGCTCCAGCTTCCCCACAGGTGGGAGTGGGCGCCGCTCGCGTGGGTCACGGCGATGAACACGTCGTCGTCGAGACCGGAGTCTCGGATCCGCCACTCCGCGTAGACGCTCACCGCCGGGCCGAGCAACACCAGGGCCTGGTCGGCGAGATGGCTGCCGAAGTCGCGGAGGGTGCCACCACCGGATTTGCCCGGCCCGCGCTGCGGTGCGTAGCGTTCGAAACGTGACTCGAAACGGGTGACCATCCCGAGCGCGCCATCGTCGACGAGTTTCCGAACGGTGAGAAAGTCCGAATCCCAGCGCCGGTTCTGATACGGACTCAGGAGGAGCCCGCGCTGCTCGGCGAGATCGACGGTGTGCCGCGCAGCGTCGGGATCGAGCGCGAACGGTTTGTCGCACACGACCGCCAGACCCAGCTGCAGGGCCTGCTCGGTGAGGCTGGAATGGGTTTCCGCCGGCGTCGAGATGGCCACCGCTTCGACGCCGGCATCGACGAGCGCGGCGAGCGACGCGAAGGTCGGCGTGCCGGGCAGCTCACGGGCAACCAGCGCCTGGCGCTCGGACGAGGAGGTCATGACCCCGACCAGATCGCACTCCGGCGCCGACGCGATCAGCGGGGCGTGGAAGTAGCGGCCGCCGAACCCATAGCCGACGAGGCCGAACCGTACCGGGGTCATGACCTAGCTCGCGTGTTGCCCCGAGAGGCGATGGTGTCGCGGTCGCCGCTCATCGCTCACTCGGATAGACCACGCCCAGCGCGGCTCGCGCTCCGTCGAGGATCTCGAGAATGGCGACCGTGTCGGCGTGCGGTATCAGCGAGCTCTCCATGAGCCCGGCGCGGAGGCATCGATCGACCTCCTCGATCTCGGGTCCGTAGCCGTGACCCCGTCCGGCCAGCGGGTCGTCAAAGTGAGTTTCGCCCGCATCGTTGTGGAGGATCATCCCGCCGGGACGGTAGGCCACGGGGAGGAACGAGATCCAGCCTTTGCTGCCGAGGATGGCCGCCTCGTTAGGGGCATGGACCGATGCCGACGTCCAGAGTTGCGCGCCTGGGCGGCCGCCGTACAGCCACTCCATCGCGACGGTTTCATCGGATCCGGTCGGTGACAGGGTGCCGATGGTCCGGACCTCGTCCGGGGGCCCGAGGAAAAGGTAGGCGAAGGTGGCGGGGTAGACCCCGAGGTCGAGGAGGGCGCCGCCCCCGTTCTCGATGTCGTAGAGCCGGTGGGTGGGATCGAACGCAAGCCCGAGTCCGAACTCGTTGCGCAGACCGCGGACCACACCGATGACCCCGTCGGCGATCAGCTGCTGGGCCTGGCGGATCAGCGGGTTGGTGCGAGTCCACATGGCCTCCATCGCGAACACACCGGCCTTGGTGGCGGCCGTGAAGACCTCGCGCGCGTCGCCGGCGTTGAGACACACCGGCTTTTCGATGAGGACCGCCTTGCCGGCTTCGATCGCCAGCAGCGCGTGCGCACGGTGGTGGGGGTGTGTGGTGCTCACGTAGACGACATCTATCTGGTCATCGTTCACCAGCGCGCTGTAGTCGCCGTAACTTCGCGCAGCGCCGTGACGGTCGGCGAACCAGGCGGCGCGGTCTGCGTCTCGCGCGGCCACGGCGGCGACGACGTTGCCGTCGGTCAGGTTGATGTCCTCGCTGACCGTGTCCGCGATATAGCCGGCGCCGAGGATGCCCCAGCGAATCGGTCGGCCGTCAGCGATTGGGAGTGGCATGGGTGATCGGTCCCTCTGTCAATGGGATTCGCGAGAAACTCTGTCGCCTGTGGACCCGACCAGGAAGTCGAGGTCTGCACCGGTGTTGGCCTGCTGGACGGTCTCGACGTACAGCCGCTCCCAGCCGCGTATGGGTTTCGCGTAGGCGTCGACGGTGGCCTGGTTTGGGGTCCGCGCCGCCAGCTCGGCCGCGAGAATGTCGATGTCGAGCCGTCGTCCGGGGGCATCGAGGATCACGAAGTCGCCGCTGCGAACGAGCCCGAGCGGCCCCCCGGCGGCGGCTTCGGGCGACACATGGAGCACCACCGTGCCATACGCAGTTCCGCTCATCCGGCCGTCACAGATGCGAACCATATCGCGCACGCCCTGGCGGAGGAGTCTGGCCGGCAACGGCAGGTTCGCCACCTCGGGCATGCCCGGATAGCCCTTCGGGCCGCACCCGCGCAGGATCAGCACCGAGTCGGCGTCGACGTCCAGGTCCGGGTCGTCGATGCGAGCGTGCATGTCCTCGATCGAGTCGAAGACGACGGCCCGTCCGCGGTGGCGCAACAGGTGGCCGGACGCTGCCGCAGGTTTGATCACCGCGCCGCCCGGCGCGAGGTTGCCGTAGAGGACGACGATGCCGGCGTGCGGCTGCAGCGCCTCCGAGCGGGTGTGGATCACCTCGCGATCCCAGATCGCGGCACCGGCGACATGTTCGACGAGCGGTGTGCCGGTGACCGTGAGCGCGGCGGGATCGAGCAGGTCCCGCACCTCATTCAACACGGCATGCAGACCGCCCGCGCGAAAGAAGTCCTCCATCAGGAAACGGCCGGCCGGCTGCAGATCCACGAGCAGCGGAACGTGGGAACCGGTGACGTCGAAGTCGTCCTGGGTCAGGTCGATGCCGAGCCGTCCGGCGATGGCAAGCAGGTGGACAACCGCGTTGGTCGAGCCGCCGATCGCGGCCAGCGCGACGATCGCGTTGAGGAACGAACCGCGAGTCAGCAGCGCAGATGGCGTTCGACGGGCCGCGACCATCTCGACCGCAAGCCTACCGGTGTCATGAGCGCTCTGGAGGAGGCGGCTGTCGGCGGCAGGCGTCCCGGCCACACCCGGCAGCACCATCCCGAGTGCCTCGGCGACCAGTGCCATCGTCGAGGCGGTGCCCATGGTGTTGCAGTGGCCGCGGCTGCGAATCATCGACGACTCCGACTGGAGGAACTCGGCCTCGGACAGGGTCCCGGCGCGAACCTCCTCCGACAAGCGCCACACGTCGGTGCCACATCCCAGCGCCCGGCCGTGGAACGTGCCGGTCAGCATCGGGCCGCCGGGGATCACCACGGCGGGAAGGTCGACCGAGGCTGCCGCCATCAGCAACGCCGGGATGGTCTTGTCGCAGCCGCCGAGCAGGACCACCCCGTCGATCGGGTTGGCGCGGAGCATCTCCTCGGTCGCCATCGCGGCCATGTTTCGCCAGAGCATGGCCGTCGGGCGAACCAGGGTCTCGCCGAGAGAGATCACCGGTAGGTTCAGCGGAATGCCCCCGGCTTCATAGACGCCCTGTTTGACGCTCTCGGCTACCTCGTTGAGGTGCGCGTTGCAGGGGGTCAGGTCGGAGGCGGTGTTGGCGATGGCGATATGCGGGCGGCCGTCGAAGGCGTGGGCGGGGAGACCGCGACGCATCCACGCCCGGTGAATGTACGCGTTGCGATCGGTCCCCCCGTACCACTGCGCGCTTCGCTGCCGCACCACGCTCACCACCTTTGCGATCCCGGACGAGGCTCCATAGCGAGGCTCTATATTGTCGAGCGCCGATGGCAGTGCGTCGCCGCCGCTTCGCCGTCACCTCGTGAAGCGGATTCACGCAGTTCCCGCCTCCGAGGAGCGCTACGGCCTCGCCGAGGGTCCGTACTGGGATGGCGACCGCAAGCGGGTGCTCTGGGTCGACATCAATGCCGGGGACGTGCACACCGGAATCCTCTCCGCGCAGCGCGTGACCCACGAGACGGCGCTGCACCTCCCCGAGACGGTCGGCGCGGTCGTGAGTTCCAAACAGGGAGAGCTCCTGCTCGCCGGAGCACGACGCCTGTACTACGTGTCTCCCGATGGCGCCGTCAGCCCCGGCCCGACCATCCTGCCCGAGGGCGTCGACAGCAGGCTGAACGACGGCGGGTGCGATCCGGCCGGACGATTTCTGGTGGGCAGCCTTGCCCTCGACGAACGGGCGTACGCAGAGGTCCTGGTCCGGGTGGAAGCTGACGGCCGGTTGGTGGTGCTCGACGAGGATCTCGGCATGTCCAACGGCCTCGCGTTTTCGCGTCGGGGCGACGAGCTCTACACCGTGGACACCACGCCCGGCATCGTGTGGGTCCGCGACTACGACCCCGCCGCCGGCGCGGTCGGTCGGCGTCGCGAGTTTCTGCGTCTGGAGGGCGACCAACCCGACGGCCTCTGCGTCGACGGTGACGGAAATCTCTGGATCGCAATGTGGGGACTTGGGCAGGTGCGCTGCTACTCCCCGTCGGGCGCCCACCTGGCGGTCGTCGACGTGGCCGCGCCGAACACGACAAGCGCCGCCTTCGTTGGAGCGTCCCTCGACACGCTCCTGATCACCACCGCGTCGGAGCAACTCTCGTACGCGCAACGGGCGCGGTATCCCGACTCCGGGCGGTTGTTCACCGCCAGAGTCGGTGTCGGCGGACTGCCCGTGCACCGCTGGTCGGGCACCGGGGGCGCGCCATCTCCGGGCCCGACGCTGACGGCGGACACCGAATGAGAGCGTTCGTGGTCACCGCGCCGCACGAAGGTGCCGTCCAGGAAGTTCCCAACCCGATCGCCGGCTCCGGACAGGTCGTCGTCGACATATCCCGAGCCGGGGTCTGTGGCACGGACGTCGAGTTCTGGACCGGCGAGATGGCCTACCTGCACCAGGGACACGCCCGCTACCCGCTTCGGCCCGGGCACGAGTGGTGCGGCGTGGTCTCGGCGCTCGGTGCCGGGGTGGACGCATCCTGGCTGGGACGGCGGGTGACGGGCGACACCATGCTCGGCTGCGGGCACTGTGATCGCTGCCGTTCCAGTCATCACAACGTGTGCGAGGACCGCGTCGAGATCGGCATCCGGGGTGGCTTCCCCGGCGCCCTGGCCGAACAGCTCGCGGTGCCGGCAGCCGCGCTCCTGGCGTTGCCCGACAGCGTCGACGATGCGGCCGGCGCGATGGTCGAGCCAGGCGGCAACGCGCTCCGCTCGGTCCGGGCGGCCGCACTCTCAGCAGGCGACCGTGCGCTGGTGCTCGGCACCGGGACGATGGGGCTTCTCGCCGCCGAGTTCGCCCGCGCCGGCGGTGTGGAGGTGCATCTCATGGGCATATCGCCGGATGGCCTCAACTTCGCCCGGGCCCTCGGTTTCGACGGAGTCTGGCGGCGCGCCGATCTACCGCGGCTCCGTTGGGATGCGGTCGTCGACGCCACCAACGCGGCCGAACTCCCCGCACTGGCGCTCGAGCTGGTGGAGCCCGGCAAGCGGGTCGTCTTTCTGGGACTCTCCGGCACCCCCAGCCTCGTCGACACCCGCACGATCGCTCTCAAGGACGTGACGGCGGTGGGAATCCTTGCCGCGTCTCAGGGTCTCGCCGGGACGATCGAGCACTACGCCGCGGGCACGGTCGACCCGAGACCGCTCGTCGCCGCCACCGTCGGGCTCGACCGGGTTGGTGACGTGCTGGCCGGATGGCGACCCCACACGGGATCCGGGGGACCGAAGCTCCACATCGACCCACGTCTGCAGGACGACACACACGCACATGAATGACTTCGACGGACTGGTCGCGGTGATCACCGGTGGCGCAAGCGGCATCGGAGCCGCCACCGCAACCCGTCTCCTTGGGCACGGCGCCACCGTGGCAGTCCTTGATCGCGCGTACTCGGACGTCACGCGCACGGCGGTGCTGGAGGTACCGTGCGACGTCGCAGACCCGGACTCCACACGCACCGCCATCGACACCGTGGCGAGCGCGCTCGGAGCCATCGACATCCTGGTCAACAACGCGGGGATCGGAGCGACCGGCGACGTGACTCAGAACGACGATGACGAGTGGCATCGCGTGCTGAGTGTCAACGTGGTCGGCATCGCCCGCGTCACCCGCGCTGCGCTGCCGTATCTGCGCCGGTCGAGCAATGCAGCGATCGTCAACACCTGCTCCGTGGTCGCCGACGTCGGCGTCCCCCAGCGCGCGCTGTACTCGGCGAGCAAGGGGGCGGTGCGGTCATTGACCCTCGCGATGGCCGCGGACTTTGTCTCCCAGGGCATCCGAGTCAACGCCGTCACTCCGGGAACTGCAGACACCCCATGGGTGCGACGGCTGCTCGACCAGGCGTCCGACGCGGATGCGGCCGCCGCCGCCCTGCGCGCGCGCCAGCCGATGGGCCGCCTCGTCACCGCCGATGAAGTGGCGTTCGCCATCGCATACCTGGCCAGCCCACTGTCGGGGTCGACCACCGGCACGCTGCTCGCGGTCGACGGTGGCATGGCCGGCATACGCGTGGGGTAGCGCCGCATCTCGTGCCGTTCAGATCCCGGTCCGGTGAGTCCAATCCCCCGCGAGCATCGTGGCCGCGACCGGCATGGTTCGCAGCGCGCTCGGTTCAGCACTGAATGGGTCGCCGTCGAGCACCAACAGATCGGCAGGATCGCCGGCGCGAAGCGTTGCATCGCCGCCTTCCGGGCGCATCGAGGCGGCGAGCGCCTCGGCGACGGTGATCTCCTGCTCAGGATGCCAGCGAGGACGCTCGTCTCGAGTGCGGTGAACAGCAGCGCCGATGGCCAACCACGGGTCGAGCGGCGCAACCGGCGCGTCGGAGCCGAAGACGAGGACCGCGCCGGCATCGAGGAGCGAGCGAAGCGGGAACGCGCGCCGCGTACGGCCGGCCCAGTAGCGGTCAGCGACATCTCGATCGTCGAGGACATGCTCGGGCTGGACGCTCGCGGTCACGGCCAGCTGCGCGAAGCGGCCCAGGTCCGCGTCATCGAGCAACTGCGCGTGCTCGATGCTGCCGCGCGCGCCGGTTCGCGCGAACGCCTGCAACGCGATGGCGTTGGCACGATCCCCGATGGCGTGGATCGCGCACTCGAAGCCGGCTTCCCTGGCGCGCAGCATGAGTCGCGAAAGCTCGCGGGGCGTTACGAGGAGAACGCCATGCTCCTCGGCAGCGCCCGCGGACGCCGGATACGCGTCGCGACAGAACGCCGTGCGTGTGTTCAGCGAGCCGTCCGTGATGATCTTCAGAGGCCCGGCGATGAGCAGCCCGCCGGTGCCGCCGATGACGGCCCCGGTGTGCAGGTGTTGCGCAATGGCGTCGTCGAGTCGCTCCGGCCACACGGCGCTGGCGACGCGCAGCGATCGATTGCCCTCCGTCATCCGGCGCCGCCACACCTCGAGCGACCACGGCTTCTCCATGTCCACGATGCCGACAACGCCTCGAGCAGCCGCGGCCCGCGACGCGGCGTGGCACCACGCATCGGCCACCTCATCGGCAACCATCCCGACCTGGCCGATGACCCCCATGGCCGCGTCCTCGCGCAGCAGCCCGGTCGTGTGGCCGGCGTGTCCGAACCGGCGGAGCGCGGCAGTGCTGAGCCACGCGCTGTGCAGATCGGCACTGATGAGCACCACCGGCAGCTCGCCGCACATCTCGTCCAGCACCTCGCGATGCGGCGCATCCGGCCAGAGCGCATCGCGAAATCCGTATCCGACCACGGGCATGTCGAGATCCTGTTGGGAGCTGGCGATGTGGGTCGCAAGCAAGCGCGCCGCTGCGGCCGCTGTCTCGACGCCGGAAAGATCGAGACGCGCCCTGACCTGCGCCCACTGGTCGAAGTGGACGTGGCGGTCCCAGAGCCCAGGTAACAGAAAGCGGCCCTCGACATCGACCATTTCGGCGGCCATCTGCGTTCGGCCGTCGATGTCACCGATTCCAGCCACGTGACCAGCGGCAACTAGAACGTCCTGGGGTGGCGCTTGCGGCGCGAGGCGCGCCTGACGGAACAGAACGGTCGTCAATGCGACGGCGCCACGACGCGTGCACACCGTGGTCCACTATGGCCGGTGCTTGGATTGCCAACCGCTATGGTCATCGGGATTTCGGTCATCGCACTCGTCGCCACGTTAGCGGCGAGCGAGTTCCTCGTGCGCGGCGTCGGGCGTCTGGCTCGCAACCTCGGCCTGCTCGGTGGCGTCGTCGGTTTGATCGTAGCCCTCGGCGCGGATTCGCCGGAGATCTCGTCGTCGGTCTCCGCCGTCGCCAGTGGGTCGGCTGCAACCGCGGCGGGCGTTGTCTTCGGCTCGAACGTGTTCAACATCGCCGTGCTCCTCGGTGGGGCAGCGCTTGCCGCGGGCGCGGTGAGGATCCCTCCTGCAGCCCTGGCGATCGACGCGGGCGTCGCTATCCTGGTGACGCTGGCTATCGGTTTGGTCGTGCTCGGCGCACTACCTGTCGTGGTCGGCCTGTCCCTGATGCTCGTCGTGTTCGCCCCGTACGTCGTCTTTCTGATCCTGCGCACGTCGACCATCGCGCGGCTGCCCCTTGACAACCGGCTGAAAGCCCTGCTCGTCAGTGCGTCGCGTGAAGCAGGCGTTGAGGGAATCGAACTCGAGACCGAACTCGAGGAGCTGAGCCGAAGCGCGCCGGCGCGCAGCTGGCGACCCGTCCTGCTGATGGCACCAGCTTTGCTGGTCATCGTGATCGGGTCGCTGCTCATGGTGCAGAGTGCCGTCACGCTCGGAGAGCGCTGGGGCGTCGCCAGCGTGCTGGTTGGGGTGGTTGCGCTGGCCGCGGCGACAAGTCTTCCGAATGCGTATGCGGCAATTCGACTGGGTCGGGATGGCCGGGGCGCAGCCGTTGTCAGCGCGACCTTCAACAGCAACACGTTGAACTTGATCGCCGGCATCGCGGTGCCGATCATTCTTTTTCCGGCGCTGCGGGGCTCGGTCCCGGCCGGCTACGTGGTATGGCTGGTCGGCATGAGCGTGCTCGCGCTCATCCTGCTTGCAGCCGGTCTCAACCGACGCGGCGCAGTTCTGCTTCTGCTGGTCTACGCTGGATTTGTCGCTTACGCCGTGCTCACGGCTTAGGCGCGGTACCTCCAGAACCGCGGGAGCAGTGCGCTCAATACCGCTGTACCGACCACGCACAGAATGCCGCCGCTCACGACCGACGCGCGCACACCGGCGAGCGATCCGACGACGCCCGCCTCGAGGTTGCCCATCGCCGGCCCCGACGTGTAGCTGATCATCTCGATACCCGCAAGGCGTCCGCGCATCGCGTCCGGGATCGTCTGGTTCCAGAGCGTGGTCCGAAACAGCCCGCTGATCATGTCGGCCGCACCGGCGGCGGCAAGCGCCAGCAGCGCCACGCAGAGCGACGGCGCGAACCCAAACGCCACGATCGCGACGCCCCAACTCGCTGCGGCGAAGGCGATCGCACGCCCGTGGTGGCGGACGGACCGCGTCCAACCGCTGGTGACCGTCGCGAGCAGCGAGCCGACCGAGGGCGCCGTGTACAGCAATCCGAGGGCCGCCGGTCCGCCGAGCCCCGACGCGATCTGCGGGAAGAGCGCCATCGGCATGCCGAAGAACATCGCGTTGATGTCGACCAGGTACGAGCCGAGCAGATCCTGGCGGCCGGCCGCGTAGCGCAGGCCGGCGAGTGCTGCTCGAAGACTCACTCCCTCGGCGTCGGGCGCGGGCGGCACGGCACGCATGAGCGTCAGCGCCACCGTGGCCACGAGAAACGTTGCCACGTCAACCCCATAGGTCACCGGCAGCCCGACGGTTGCGATGAGAATGCCGGCAACCGGTGGGCCGAGCACCTGGCCAAGGTTGCCCCGGAGCGATTCGAGCGCGGCCGCGGCCGTCAGCTTGTCACGGGGGACGATTCGCGGCACGAGGGCGTCCAGCGAGGGCCGCTCCAACGCGTCGACCCCGGCTGCGGCAACGACAACGACGAACAGCACCCAGAGCTGCGGTCGGGGCAGCGCCGTATTGACCACGAGGACGCCGACCATGCCGCAGGCGCTCATCTGGGTGATGCGCACCATGCGCCGCCGATCGACGGTGTCGGCAAGCGCCCCCCCGACGAAGGACATCAGGAGTATCGGGGCCAACTCGGCGAGGCTGACCAACCCGACCACGAGTGATGAGCGTGTGAGCTCATACGCCTGGAACGGTATCGCGACGTAGGTGATCATGCTGCCCGCGAAGGAAACGCCCTGGCCGATGAAGAGCAGCCGGAATTCTCTCGACTCACGAAGCGGCGTGACATCGATCGCGAGCGACGTGACGTGCCGCCGCACGGCCGATCGCCGCGTGCCGCCGGTCTCGCTCGCCGGCCGAGACTCCATCTGCGGATCCGGCGTCGCGCGCGTGTGCTGCGGTGGCTCCTCGGGCACCGTGCAACTCTGCGACTCAACGGCCGCCTGTGGCTCTGATGAGCAAAGCAAGCCTCGAAACTTGACCAATCTAGTCTGGATTTGCTACCGTCGGCGGCGATGGGCGCCCGGGTTTACGGATTGACGCGCTGCCTGTGGCTCGACGACGGCTGTTGCGGCTCCGCCATCTGTAGTCGCTGATCAGCGACCCGCGGTCACGTCCGCTCACGAGGGTGGGACGCATGGACATCAACGCCAATCACCAAACGTCGTTCCTATGAGGTTTGTCATGTCTGTCACCGATGAACTGCTGAAGAACAACGAGCAGTACGCCGCAAGTTTCGACAAGGGCAGCACACCGCTTCCGCCGGCGCGCGGGGTTGCGGTCGTCGCGTGCATGGATGCGCGGCTGCATGTCAGCGCGATCCTCGGCCTCGAGATCGGCGATGCACACATCATCCGCAACGCCGGTGGGGTCGTGACCGACGACGCCATCCGTTCGCTGGTGATCTCGCAGCGACTGCTCGGAACCAGGGAGATCATCCTCATCCACCACAGCGACTGCGGGATGGCCACCTTCACGGACGACGCGGTGAAGGCGCAGATCAAGGAGGACACCGGGATCCGCCCGCCCTTCGCCCTCGAGGCGTTTCCTGACGCTGCCGACGACGTCCGCCAGTCCATCGCTCGCATCAAGGCGAGCCCATTCATCCCCAACCGCGAGAGCGTCCGCGGGTTCGTGTACGACGTCACCACCGGCCGGCTGCGTGAGATCGAGCCCGATCGCGAGCTGACCGGCGCGTCGTCGGCAGTTGCCGATGGGGTGGCTCGATAAGCTCGCGCAACCAATGCCACGCAGCCTCTGTCCCACATCGCGTGGGGCAGGGCTGCATCCGGTGGGTCCGCGACCGTACGCAGCCGACACTTACCGAGTTGTCGTGCCTCGTCCAGACGACACACCGTGACCACCTGACCGAGGACGTGACACAACTGTCACACCCACCGTCCGCCGCGGACAAATTCGCTCCTCAATCTCGGGGCAAGCCACGTGCGCCACGCGCACAAACTGCGACCACCAAAGTTGCGCACAGGCATGTGCCTTACTGCACAAACAAAGTGCGCGGTTGTCCACATTGTGCACAGGCTTGTGCGTCTCAAACGCGTCGCACTCGGTGTGCAACACAGTGCAACCCGATGGTTGACAGGGGGTCATGGCCGCGGCGTACACTCCGTCAGTGACATCGGAGGTGGGCGGGTTGAGGCATTCAGAGCGAGCAATCATGCCGCGCAGAATCTGCGCACGAGTGGGATGCGGCGAGCCGGTGCACAAGCCCACGGCGAAGTACTGCAGCATCAAGTGTTGTTCGCTCGATCCCGCGCGTCACGAGCGGTTGCGCAACCAGGCACGCCGCGCGGCCGCGCGTCCGATCCCGATGCTGCGTCAACTCCGGTTCGATTTCCAGGCCACAGGCTTCGACCCCGAGGCGCAACTGACCGTGCTGTGTCAGTCACGAGAGGACGTCCCCTCCGGAATGTCCCGCCTCACCGGCTGACGCACACACCCAGATCCCCGAGCGCCGTCGGGTGGACTGCGTAGAATCGGCGTCGCATGCCAGACGAGATCGTCGACGACGCCGCTGAGGCAGGCGCACCACTCCCAGCGCCTGCCGAGCCCACTCTCGAGATCCTTCGCCACAGCGCCGCCCACCTG
>JBAPWO010000289.1:0-12975 GCA_049283735.1 Candidatus Dormiibacterota bacterium | reverse complement strand
GCGCGAGCATCTCCGCGGCGGCCACGGCCAGGGCCGTCTTGCCGGAGCACGTCGGTCCGACGATGACGAGCATTGGGTGGGTCATCGCGCCGGCCGCCGAAAGGCGCGTCGAAGCATGGCGTCGTCGAGGACGAGGACCGACGGCCGGCCGTGCGGGCAGGTCGTTCCCCCGGGGGTCGCGACCAGGTGATCGAGGAGTCGCTGCTGGGCGACCACCTCGAGCCGGTCACCGAAGCGGACAGCGGCGTGGCAGGCGACCAGCGCGGCCAGGCGGTGGCGGCGCTCCTCCGTCGCGGAGTCGCGGTCGTCGAGGCGGTCGATGATCGCCGCGACCAGCAGCTCCGGGTCCGTCCCCGCAGCGGTCATCGGCACCGCCGTGCAGCGAACCGCGCCCGGGCCGAACGGCTCGATGGTGAAACCGCATCGCGAGAAAAAGTCATGTTCGTCCGCAACTTGGGATGCGCGGTCGGGTGTGCACTCCACCACCACCGGGATAAGGAGCAGCTGCGAGCCCGAGGCATCGCGATCGTCCTCGCGCCAGCCCGCGATGAGCTCGGTGTAGAGCACCTTCTCGTGGGCGGCGTGAGGATCCACCAGGACCACCGTGTCGCCGGCCGCGGCGACCAGAAACCCGCTCCCCGCCTGACCGAGGGCGCTCATCGCCATCAGCGTCGGCAGTGCACCCGTGGTGAGTGATGCCCCGTCGACCGACGTGGCATCACGCGCGGACTGCACGCCGGGGTGCACCGGCACGTACGCTTGGTAGCGTCCGGCGACGGTCATGTTGCCGTCGCGGATCTCGAGCGCACCGTTCGCGAATCCGAATGGGGCGTGGCCGTCGGCGCCGAGCGCCGGCGCCGAGCGCAACGCTGCCCAGCATGCGCGTTGCACGGCGCCGAAGACGGCGCGCTCGTCGCTGAATCGCACCTCGCGTTTGGCCGGGTGCACGTTGACGTCGAGGGTTTCCCCGGGGACCTCCACGGTCACGACGCCGTAGCCATGACGCCCGCCGGGAATCAGTCCTCGGTACGACTCGTCCACGGCCGCGAGCAGCGCGCGGTTGTGCACCAGGCGGTGGTTCACGATCAGCACGAGTCCGGTGCGGGATGCGCGGTGCGCGTGGGGCGAGGAGATTGCGCCGCCGATGGCGATCGGCCCGGGTGCGTCGAGGTCGAGCAGATCCCGCTCGGCGCGCGCGCCGATGACCGCTCGAATCGCGTCGCGCAACGTCCCTCCGGCGGTCCGCAGCACCACGCGCGAGTCATTGGTGCACGTGAAGGACACGTCTGGATGGGTGATCGCGAGGTCGGCGGCAACACGAACCGCGGCGCTGCCCTCGGCCGCGACCGAGCGGAGGAATCGCAGCCGCGCCGGCGACGTGGCGAACAGTTCGCACACCTCCACACGTGTCCCTCGACTGCCGGCGGCGGGGGCGCGACTCAGAATCTCGCCGTTGCGGACGTGCAGTGTCGCACCCCCGCTCGCGCTCCGGGTCCGGGTGGTGAGGCGCATCTCCGACACCGCGGCAATGCTGGCCAGCGCTTCACCCCGAAAGCCGAGTGTGCGCACGCGCGCGATGTCATCCGCGACGGCGATCTTCGACGTTGCATGACGCTCGACCGCGAGCTCCAGGTCGTCGGTCGCGATGCCCACCCCGTCGTCCGCCACCACGATGCGGATCAGGCCTCCACCCTCGATCGCGATGTCGATCCTGCTCGCGCCCGCGTCGAGCGCGTTCTCCACCAACTCCTTCAGCACCGACGCGGGCCGTTCGACGACCTCACCCGCGGCGATGGCGTCGGCGACGACCTGCGGGAGCTTTCGTATCGGAGCAGCGGCAATCACATCGACGCCCGTTCACGAAGCTCGACGAGCTTGTTCAGCGCGGCGATCGGCGTCATCCCGTCGAGTTCGAGTGACGCGAGCTCGCTCATCACCGGGTGGGGTTCGGGGTCGGCGATCGAGAGCGTCAGCTGGTCGGAACCGTGCTCGCTGCTCCCGCCCAGCGGCCGGTCGCGCTCCTGGGCGGCGAGCAGCTGCCGGGCGCGTACCAGGACGCCACCGGGGATGCCGGCGAGCTTGGCCACATGGACGCCGTACGAGCGGTCGGCGCCGCCCGGGACGATGCGGTGCAGGAAGGTGATGTCGGCGCCGTCCTCGACCACCTCGACGCGTGCGTTGCGCACCCTGGGCAGGTGGGTTGCGAGCACGGTCAGCTCGTGAAAATGCGTCGCGAACAGCGTGCGACAGTTCAGCTGGGGCGCATCGTGCAGGTACTCGACCACGGCCTGCGCGATGCTCACGCCGTCGTATGTCGAGGTGCCACGACCGATCTCGTCGAGGATCACCAGGCTGCGCCCGGTTGCCTGCCGCAGGATCGCGGCAGTTTCTGCCATCTCCACCATAAACGTGGAGAGGCCGCCGCTGAGGTCGTCGTGTGCGCCGATCCTCGTGAAGATGCGATCGCACACCCCGATGCTCGCCTCCTCCGCCGGCACGAACGACCCGATCTGCGCGAGCAGCACGATGCTCGCGGTCTGGCGGAGATAGGTGGACTTGCCGGCCATGTTCGGGCCGGTGAGGACGACGATGCGCGCCTCGTCGTCGAGGTGGAGGTCGTTGGGGACGAACCTGCCCGGACCGAGGGTGCGCTCCACCAGCGGGTGGCGCCCACCGATGATCCGCAGACTCGACGAGGCATCGACGCTGGGGCGCACCCAGTGCTCCTCCTCGGCGACGGTGGCGAGCGCTTGGGCCACATCCAGGATCGCGACCGCGGCGGCGGCGTCGGCAAGGGCACAGGCGTCGATGGCAACCCGCGCGGCAGCGCCGGCGAGCAACTCCTGCTCGCGGCCGACCGCGCGTTCACGGGCATGGAGCACGATCGCTTCGTGCTCCTTGAGGTCGGGGGTCACGAAACGCTCGGCGCCGGCGAGGGTTTGCTTGCGCGCGTAGTCGTCCGGAACCCGGTCACGGTGCGCATTCGGGACCTCGATGAAATACCCGAAGACGCGGTTGTAGCCGACCCGGAGGGATCGGATCCCGGTGCGCTCGCGCTCGCTCGCCTCGAGGGCCGTCAGGTAGGATCGGGCGCTGCTCCCGGCCGCGCGAAGGCCGTCCAGGTCAACGTCCGCACCCGCGCGAATGGCGCCACCATCGCTTGCATTCGCCGGAAGGTCGTCGCAGAGCAGCGCATCGAGCGTCTCGCGCAATCCATCGGGCGCGCGGCAACGCTCGGCGGCGTCCACGAACTCAGCCCGCCCGGCGATAGCCCGAGCCGCGCTGCCGGTCGTCTCGAGCGCGGCGCACGCGTCGCGGACGGCGCCCAGGTCACGGGGTGTTGCCATCTGCTGGACGCAGCGCGCCACCAAACGCTCGAGGTCGCGCATCCGGCCCAGCGCCTCACGAAGACGCCGCCGCCCATCGCGGTCGCCGAGCAGGACGTCGACGGAGTCGAGGCGTCTGATGATCTGCTCCACGTCTGTGAGCGGCTCCTGAAGACGGGCGCGCAGCAGGCGCACGCCCATCGGCGTCCGGGTGGCATCGAGGAGTTGCAGCAGTGAGCTGCCGCGCTCCCCCAGGCGCGTGAACAGTTCGAGGTTGGCGCGGGTGTGCGCGTCGAGACGCATGGCCCCGTCCGGCGTGCGGATCTCGATGCGCAGCAGGTCCTGGCTGATGACGATATGCGCTCGCTCGCAGTACGCGAGGACCGCACCCGCGGCGCGTAGCGACAGCGGGAGCGCGATAACGCCCAGGCCGTCGAGCGACAGCGCACCGGTGGCGCCACGGAGGCGCTCCTCGGCGCGGGTCGTGTCGAAAACCGCGGCAGCAAGCGTGGTCACGGGCGCGAGGGCGGTGAGCGCGGCGGGGATCGGCGTGCCATCTTCCACGAGCAGCTCACTCGCGTCGAGCCGCGACAGCTCGTCGGCCACGGCGGCGCTGCTCAGGTCACCCTCAACCTCGAACAGCTCGAGGTGCTGGGTGTTGGGGTCGAACCCCGCGATGCCGACCCGGCCGTGGGACGCAAAGAGGGCAACGCAGCGCGACACCGCTGCGGGGTCGAGCAACTCCGCCTCGACCACCATGCCGGGGCTCAACACGCGAATCACCTCACGCCGGACGAGACGTCCCGCCGTGACCTCGCCCACCTGGTCCCAGATCGCGACCCGCCGTCCGGCGTCGAGCAGCTTGCGAATGTGCTGCACGACCGCCTGGTGGGGCACCCCGCACATCGGCAACCGACCGGCGGCTCCAAACCCCCGACCGGTCAGTTGCACTCCGAGGATCGGCGCGGCGATCTCCGCGTCCTCGCCGAACATCTCGAAGAAGTCGCCGAGCCGGGCGAGGACGATTGCATCAGGGTGTTCGGCCTTGATCGCTCGGTACTCGCGGAGGATCGGCGTGTCCCCCGCCGTCTCGAGATCGAGCGTTGTGCGAGGCGCCTCAGGCATCGCTGCGGTGAGGTGGGGAGCTCGAACTTTCGAGCTCGTTCTCACGCCGCGGTGCCGACCGGCTGCACGTGCAACTGCCACGCGTTCGCCGCGACCACCTGCGCGGTATGCAATTCGCCGGGCCCGGCGGCGCCCGCTGGAAGCCAGGCAACCTTGTTCTCTCGAGTCCGGCCGTACGGCCTGCCGTCTTGGGCGATGCCGTCGACGAGAATCTCGACCGTCGAGCCGACAAGCAGCGCGTTGCGGTCCGCCGCGATCTCCCGCTGCATGGCAAGGAGATGGTTGAGCCGGGCCTTCTTCTCAAGGAGCGGAACGTCGTCCTCGCGGCGGGCCGCGGCGGTACCGGGGCGGACCGAGTAGGCGGCGAGGTGCACGGTGTCGAAACGCAGCTCGCGCATCAGCGATTCGGTGCCGGCAAACTCGGCGTCGGTCTCACCGCAGAACCCGACGATGATGTCGGTGCTGAGCGCGAGACGCGGCCCGACAGCGTCGAATGCGGCCCGGATCTTGGCCCGGTACTCATCGACGCTGTACAGGCGGCGCATCCGCCGGAGCAGGTTGTCGTCACCCGCCTGCACCGGCAGGTGGAGCTGCTCGCAGACCGTGGGAAGGTCGCGCATCGCCGCGAACAGCTCGGGGACGGCGTTGCGGGGATGCGACGTGAGAAAGCGCAGCCGCCAGAGCCCGGGCACGGCGTCGACCGCCGCGAGGAGCTCGGGCAGGCGAGCCCGACGCGGCTGGTCGTGATACGAGTTCACGTTCTGTCCCAGCAGGGTGACCTCGCGCACGCCCTGCGACACCAGGCGCTCGACGTGCTCCACCACCTCGGGCAGGGGGCGGCTGAGCTCGCGGCCGCGAACGAAGGGGACGATGCAGTAGGTGCACATCTCGTTGCAGCCACCCATGACCGCAACGTAGGCGCTCAGCCGATCCGACGCCGGCACGATCACCGGTCCGTCGAGGTTCGGAGCATGGAGTGCCTGGAGCTTGGCGAGGAATCCGTCGGGCTCGCGCACGTCGAAGACATAGTCGAGCTCGGGGAGCCGCCCGAGCAGGGCTTCGCCATGCTCGACCGCCATGCATCCGGTGAGCGCGATCGCCCGCCCTGGACGGGCGCGCTTCCAGGGAATCAGCTCCCGGAATTTCCCGAAGACCTTCTGCTCGGCGTTGGCGCGCACCGTGCAGGTGATCAGCACTGCGATGTCGGAATCGTCGAGGGCGGTTTCGGGGATGCAGCCGATATCGGCGAGGTGGCCAGCCAACTCCTGCCGGTCGGCATCATTCATCTGACAGCCGATGTGCCAGAGGTGCACGCGCGGCGCTCTCCCGAGCGCCGGCACCTGGGGCTCGCGGCGCGGCGCCCGCGCGATCAGCGGGAGCGGCCTGAAACCGCGAGCGGAGTCACTGAGGATCGGCACTGACGTGGCCATCGTCGAAGCCTAGCAGTGTGTCCCGGCACCCATCGGGCGCCCCGATCGGAGCTAGCGGACCTCGACGACCAGACGGATTCCGGTTCGCTCCTCGCCGTCGATGGAGATGTCGATGAACGAGGGGATGCACACGAGGTCAAGGCCACCGGGCGCGACGTAGCCACGCGAGATCGCGATCGCCTTGACCGCCTGGTTGATCGCCCCGGCGCCGATCGCCTGGACCTCGACCCGCTTCTGGGTGCGCACCACACCGGCGATCGCGCCGGCGACGGCGACCGGTTTGCTTGTTGCTGAGACTTTGAGGATTTCCATTGGGGGTGTCACCCCGGGGGCGGGATGTGAGGGTGGCGATGAGTAGGACGTGGTCATTATCGGCCGCGATTGTCGCCTCTCGCAGCGCGGAGCACCGGCGGGCGCGATGCAATCGTTACTTCGCGTACTCCACGCTGCGGGTTTCGCGAAGGACGACCACCTTCACCCGGCCGCTGTAGCTGCCCTCGCCGTGGAGGCGTTTGGCGATCTGGCGGGCCATGATCTGTGCTTCGTCATCGCTGATCTCGTCCGGTTTGACGAGAACTCGAAGCTCCTTCCCGGCGAGCACGGCGAAGCTGCGCTCGACGCCGCGGAACTCATTGGAGATCGCCTCGATGCGTTCGAGACGCTTGATCGTCGAGGCGAGCGACTCCCGGCGCGCCCCCGGTCGTGCCGCGCTGATGGCGTCGGCGGTCATGAGGATGGCCGCGGCCGGCGAGCGCGGCTCCTCGTCGTAGTGATGCGAGCGCACCGCCTGAACGACCGCGGCAGGACGGCCGAGGCGCGCCAGGATCTCGCCACCGATGATCGCGTGGGGGCCGTCCACGTCGTGTTCGACGGCCTTGCCGATGTCGTGGAACAGCGCCGCCTCCTTGGCAATCTGCTCGTCGAACCCGATCTCCGCGGCGATCATCCCGGCGAGCGCGGCGGTGTCCTGGCTGTGCGACAGCACGTTGTGGCCGTAGGAGCTGCGGTAACGCAGCGTGCCGAGCAACCGGGCGAGCTCGGGATGGACGTTGGTGAGCCCGATGTCCTGGCAGGCCTGCTCGCCCTCGTGCTTGATCTGCTGTGCGAGCTCGTTGCGAGCCTTGACGACCATCTCCTCGATGCGCGCGGGATGGATGCGGCCGTCGCTGAAGAGGCGTTCGAGGGTGGCCCGGGCGACCTCGCGGCGCACCGGGTCGAATGAGCTGAGCACGATCGCCTCCGGCGTGTCATCGACGATGACGTCGACGCCGGTCGCGGCCTCGAGCGCGCGGATGTTGCGTCCTTCGCGCCCGATGATCCGGCCCTTGAGCTCGTCCGAGGGGAGGTGGACGACGGTGACCGACGCCTCGCCGCTCTGCTCGGATGCCTGGCGCTGCATCGCCGCGATGAGAATCTCGCGGCTGCGCTCGGCCGCCTCCTCGCGGACCTGGACCTCGGCCTCACGGATCCGTTCGGCGATCTCGGGCACCAACTCGCCCTCGACGCTCCGCACCACCTCGACTCGCGCCTCCTGCTCGGAGAGCGCGGCGACCCGCTCGAGCTCCCTGGTGATCAGGCCGCGCTCGTCCTCGACGGTCTGGCGGAGGGTCTCGAGCTCCGCATCACGACGGGTCAGCCGCTGCTCGTTGGAGTCCAGCTCGCGGAGCCGGCGTTCGAGCCCCTCCTCGCGCTGGTTGGTCCGCTGCTCGAGCCGTGCGATCTCTGCCCGGCGCTCGCGAACCTCCGCCTCGGCCTCGTCCCTGCGGCGTGCGGCCTCCTCCTTCGCGGCGAGCAGCACCGATTTCGCTTCCTGCTCGATCGCCCGGACCTGTTCGAGACGGCGTTCAGCATCCGCGTCGTGCGTGACCCGGCTTTGCGCCACGGTTCTGCGCGCGTAGACAACCGCTGCAGCCGCAAATGCGGCCGCAACAATCACCAGCCCTGCCAGGGCGAGGATCTCGATGCCGATGGGATGGAACCTCGGAGGTCGGGCGCGATGCGCCCTGCTTGGAATGCCTCACGACGGGAAGGGGACCGGGGCGAGACCCACAGCGTCTCGAGATCCAGTCGGGGCCGGCCCGCGGTGGCCGGTCGTTCACGACGTCAGACAATCCCATTGTACGAGCCAAAGGGGTTGCTCGCATGTTTCGATCAATGTCACGTGGCGGGATACCCTAGAGGCGTGACCGACCAGCAGGTTGCCGGCGTGCTCGAGGCACCCGGCGACGACGAGCTGCGCCACACGGCCTCGCGAGCGATTGGAGCGCTGCTCGTTGCCAGTGGTCTGCTTCGAGTCGGGGCGGTGGGAGTCGGGGTCGCCGTCCAGTTCCGGCTCAGCGATCTGGCCCACGGGAGACCGAGCGGAATCGACATCGGTCTGGTGGGTGCGGCTCAAGCTCTGACCGAGATGGTGTTCGCGCCGATCCTGGCGCGCTACGCGGATCGGTTCGGCCGGCGCCGCTTCCTGGTGGCGGGTCCGGTCATCTGCGTCGTGGCGGTGTTGCTGGTCGCGCTGGGTGTGCGTCCAGCGGAGCTTGGCGGGGCACGCCTGCTCGAGGGCCTCGGTGCGGCCGCATTCGTCCCGGTCGCTTTGGGCACGGTCGCCGCCGCAACGTCCGGCGATCGTCGCCGCCGCGCCGGCGCCAGCGGTGCGTTCGAGGCGTCGACGCTCATCGGGTATGCGGGCGGGTTTGGGCTCGGCTCGGCCGCGTACTTCGGCCTGCACCGCGGGGCGTTCGTGCTGCTCGCGGGGTTGTACGCCTGCGCGGCAATCGTCTGCCTCGTTTTCGTCCCACGCGTCCCTCCCCTCCCGGTGCACTCGTTGCGCGTCGTCTTCCAGGCCGCAGTCGGTCCGGGACCGATGCGCACGTTCCTCCCCGCATGGATCATGTCGTTCGCGCTCATCGGCGCCTTTGTCGCCAATCTGCCCTCGCTGCTTCGCCATCAAGCGGTGGCGTCCCAGTCGCTGATGCATCACTTCGACGTGCGCGTCATCGGCCTGTTCCTGATCGCCTGGATCGCCGTCTTCCTGATCGGCATCCTGCTCTGGACGCCCTTCGTGACCCGTCTCGGCCCGGCAGTCGTGATGCGCAGAGCGGTGCCGGGAGCCTGGCTGACGATGATCGCGCTGCTCGCCATCAACCACCTGCCGGTCCTCGGCATGCTCCTGATCGTGCCGTTCCTCGTCCTCGGCATCGTCTGGCTTGCCGGCTTCGGTCCCGCCGCGGTGACCTACCTTGCCGACTGCTCCGAGAGCCTGAGCGCGGATCGATCGGCGCTCATGTCCTTCTATACGGTGGCTTTGGCCGGGGGCGGCGCGCTCGGTGCGGTCATCGGCGGCTTTGCCGCGCACCTGCTCGGCATCGACGGCCTCGTCATCCTCGGGGTGCTGCTTGCGACAGCGACCTTTTTCACGCTCGGACCGGTGGTCCGCTTCGAGCGAACCAACACGTCGGTCGCCGGCGCCTGACCCTGGTCGCTACCAGGCCCAGACCTCGGGAGCCGGCCCCGGACCGGGAAAGATCGCCTCCAGCTGTTCCAGCGCCGCGTCGTCGAGGTGAACTTCAGCGCGTGCAGGTTGCTCTGGAACTGCTCGGTGGTCCGCGGACCGACGATCGGCCCGGTGACCCCAGGCTGCCGGAGCAGCCATGCGAGCCCGACGGCCGAGGGATGCTCGCCGAGCTGTGCGCACAACGCCTCGTAGCGCTCGATCTTCTCGCGGTGCCTGACGAGGAGACTTTGCGTGGTCTCCGATGCGGACCGGCCGGTGTCGCGCTGCTTCCCCAGGATGCCGCCGAGCAGGCCGCGCATCAACGGGCTCCAGGGGATGATGCCGACACCGTAGTGCAGCGCCGCCGGTATCACCTCTTCCTCGACGTGTCGCTCGACGAGGTTGTAGAGGCACTGCTCGGCCAGTCGCTCATCGACCCGTAGAGCTTGGTGGCGATAACCACCTTCTCGCGGCGTCCACCACCCTGGGCGAACCATCTCCCCACGATCTACTCGGTGATCCCCTCGCCCTTCTTCCAGCCGTAGACATTGGCAGTGTCGAAGAAGTTGAGACCCGCCTCGAGTGCGGCATCCATGATGTGGTGGGATGTGGTCTCGTCAGTCTCCGGACCGAAGTTCATCGTCCCGAGGCACAGGCGACTGACCGAAAGACCGGAACGACCGAGATGTGTGTATTCCATCGAGGGAGTCTGACAGTCAGGTCAATCCACGCAGCACCCGCGCGACCAGCGACGACGAGAATCCGCGACGTTGGAGCGCGCCGGCGACGCGCATGCGCGCCCGTCGGTCGAGCGGGCCTGCTGTCCCGGTGCGCTCCCAGAGCTGCTGAGCGACCGCCAGCGCGGCGGCCTCCTCGGTGTCGTCCTGGCCGTCGAGTGCTTCGCTGATGAGCTCGGCGGCGACGCCCTTCGCGCGGAGATCGGCGGCGACACGAACGCGACCGTGGCCGGCGCGGCGATGCCGAGCGGCCACGGACGCGGCCATGGCCGCGTCATCCACGAACCCGGACGCAGCACAGCGGATCACCGCAGCCCCGGCAGCGTCGGCGGTGTACCCGCGTCGCTCCAGCTTGCGCTGCAGCGATGCCGCCGACTGGCCGGCACCACGGAGGATGCGCAACGCGGCATCCTCCGCGGCGTCCGCACTCTCGGGCTCCACCGCTGGAGCGAATGAGCGCACCGTCGCTCCCAGCGCCGCGCTAGACGACGGGCGTGGGCAGGATCGGCGCTTCGCCATTCAACTCGACGATGGCGTCGTGGAGCACCGGTTCGGGCAGCGCGGCGATACGCACCTTCGCCGCCACCTCCTCGAGGAGGTCGGGATTCTGGCGGAGGAAATCGCGGACGTTCTCGCGACCCTGCCCGAGGCGCATGTCCCCATACGAGAACCAGGCGCCGCTCTTGTCGATGATGTGCGCGTCGATTGCCATGTCGAGCACGCTTCCGGCGTATGAGATGCCCTCGTTGTAGAGGATGTCGAACTCGGCGGAACGGAACGGCGGCGCAACCTTGTTTTTGACAACCTTGACCTTGACGCGGCTGCCGACCACGTCCAGCCCCTGCTTGATGGAATCGATCTTGCGAATGTCCATGCGCACCGAGGCGTAGAACTTCAGCGCCCGGCCACCTGTGGTGACCTCCGGATTGCCGAACATCACACCGATCTTCTCGCGGAGTTGGTTGATGAAGATGACCGACGTGTTCGACCGGCTGATCGCTGCGGTCAGCTTGCGCATCGCCTGGGACATCAGCCGGGCCTGCAGGCCGACGTGGCTGTCCCCCATCTCACCGTCGATCTCCGCCTTCGGAACCAGCGCGGCGACCGAGTCGATCACCACCACGTCGACCGCTCCGCTGCGTACCAGCACCTCGACGATCTCGAGAGCCTGCTCGCCGGTGTCCGGCTGTGAGATCAGCAACTCCTCGGTGTTCACCCCGATGCGGGAGGCGTACTGGGGGTCGAGCGCGTGCTCGGCGTCGATGAACGCGGCGACCCCGCCGCGACGCTGCGCCTCGGCGATGATGTGCAAGGTGAGGGTCGTCTTGCCGGACGATTCAGGGCCGTAGACCTCGACGATGCGGCCGCGTGGGATACCGCCGACCCCGAGGGCGATGTCCAGGGTCAATGCACCGGTCGGGATGATGTCGATGTGCTGAGCATGCACGTCGCCGAGACGCATGATCGCTCCCTTTCCGTGGGCACGCTCGATCTGTCCGAGGGCTGTCTGCAGCGCCCGATCCCGCTCCGTCGTCACCGGCTCACTCCTCTCGTCACGGGGCGCTCGAGCACGCCGCCCGCTCACTTCTACGACCGGCTCGACAGTATCGATGGTACGACTTGCTAGTGTGTTCGTCAAAGCTGTACTCCAAGGGATAGTGGAAGTTGTTGGAGACGTGGCTGGGATGCCGTAGGGGCGTCGCGACGGGCGATGCGTCCGGGCTCACCGGGTGGGGCGAACATTTGTACTGTACAACCTTCACGAGGACGTGACAAGCCCGAAGTTGAGAGTGCTGGGACGGCACCCAGGTCACCGCGCTCACGAGCCTCCAGGCCGAACTGGACCACCGCCGGCTGCAGTGCGAATCACCTCGGCGCAGAGACGGAGCGCCGCCTGGACCGCGTGGGCACGGTTCAACTCGCGCCCGTGGTCATCGTCGAGATGGATCACCCGAACCGTCCTGGGATCGGCGACGGCGACGAACACGAGTCCGGCGGGCTTGCGCTCGCTGGCGTCGGGTCCGGCGACCCCGGTGATGCCGACGCCGAGACTCGCCTTGAATCGCAGGCGCACCCCGGAAGCCATCGCGCCGGCGACCTCGGGGCTGACCGCGCCGTGGGTCCAGAGCAGGTGCCGGCCCACACCGAGATGCTCGGCCTTCACGTCGTCCGCGTAGGCGATCACCCCGCCGCGGACGTACGCGGACGACCCGGCGACCGCGGTCAGCGCCGCCCCGAGCAGGCCGCCGGTGGACGATTCGGCGACGGCGATGGTCATCCCCGCTTCGGTGAGCGCTCGCCCGAGCGACACGGCCTCGGGGAACGCCGTCTCGAGCATCGGGAGCCGATCGTCGTCATCCGGATGCGGCGTGGTCGCATCGTCCATGTGTCAGCCGGCACCGGTGCGGACGAGTGCGACGCAGTCCAGGCTGCGCCAGGTCACCGGTAGTTGGTGAATTGGAGGGGGACGTCGACGTCGAGGTCGCGCAGCTGCTGGATCACCGCCTGCAGCTCATCCTTGTCCTTGCTCGACACCCGAAGCTGGTCGCCCTGGGTTCGCACCTGCGCCTTCGGATGCACGCCGCGGATGCGCTTGGTCAGGTCTCGCGCCAGCTCCTCGCCGAAGCCCTTGCGGAGCTTGACCACCTGACGCACGTTGCCCTTCGCCGCCGGCTCCGGCTTCTGCGGATCCAGCACCTTGAGATCGATGCCGCGGCGGTGCGCCTTGCTTTGCAGGACGTCGATGATCGACTTGAGCTGCGCATCGGTGCCGGTCAGCAGAGTGATGGTCTCATCGTCGAGGGTGATCTCGATGTTGATTCCCTTGAAGTCATACCTGGTGGTGATCTCGCGTCTCGCCTGGTCGA
>JBAPWO010000288.1:0-3645 GCA_049283735.1 Candidatus Dormiibacterota bacterium | reverse complement strand
GCGCTGCACATAGCACTAAGACTAATCTCTGTTCGAAAAGGATGGCGTCCCCTTTGGTTGCTGTTTCATCGTGAACGCTTTTAAACGTGCCTTCAACTAATACTTCCCCTTCATTTTTCTCGCCTTCTCCAGTACATGTAGTCGTACTTTTTTTGGCTTGTAACAACAGGAGAGCGAAGTCGCCTCCTTCGGCACTTGTGTATTCCCCTTTCAGAGATAGGCCTTCGCCCTTAAGTATCCCCGCTGCGTTCTGGAGTTCCCACAGGATCGTGTTAGGCTCAACTGGTAATGATTTGAATTTGACGGGGAAGCTTTGACCTGCTAAGAGTAATATGTTCGGCCGTTCCGCAGACGCCGACGCCACGACGCTGCTTCCCAGCACCGTTAGCACCAACAGCGCGAAGAATAGTGCTTTGAATCGTTTCATTCGACTTGCCTTTCTGTTGCTTGCCGAGTAGTCAAACGGCTTGCCGGCGCTCGACAGTCCGAGCAGTCCGGTGCCCGTTGACATCCTTCGCAGCCCATCCAGAGCATCGAAGGGTTGCTGCGCCAGCAACCTCTCACCGGCTCAGCCGTGGGTCAAGCGAGGCGATAGCGGCGGGGTGCGGGCGCCAGCTACGTGAGTTTGTCGGAAATGAGAGCATTTGAGGTCCTGTTTCTGATTTTTTGCGCCACGATTCACCGGAGTGGCGCAATGAGGCGCGATGACGCGGGCAGAACTCAACGAGACGAGCGTGCCGGCAGCGACCGGCCATGCCCCCACGCCGAGGGTCGCGCCACGCTCTAGTTGATCGTGTACGGGTCTTCGGGTGCTTCGCCCGGCGAGCGCTTGAACTGGCGACATTTGCGCACGACATAGCCGGGGCGGCAGTTGGTCCTTGCGATCCACTTTGCCCGGTAGCGCTTGACGAACGCGCCGACCGCTTGCTGGTATAGAAGATTGGGCAGCAGCGGCACGATGGCAGCTTTGACTTCGGCGAGCGTGTTCTTGTGTGACTTCTTCACATTTGTCACCTTGAACACGTAGTACCCGTTGATGTTCTCGATGTCGTGCGTTTGGGGGCCGTGGGCGGCCGGCTTGTAGTCGAGGCGCACTGGACCGCTTAGCACCCCGCGCTTGGCCGAGAAGATCGCATCGTTGAGTGGCTTCTCGCTGTAGAAGCCAGGTTCTAGTTCGCTCACTAAGCCGTTGAGCGCGTGGAAAGGCTGCCTGAGCGACTGCTGCTTTGCGACGCTGGCAAAGCTCGCGCCGGATTGGAGCTCGTGTCTGACCTTGATCGCCGCGGCTGCGCTGGCGGTGCGAATTATCCCCAGGTCGCGCTGTTCGTGCACGACATACTGCGCTAAGTGTTCGGCGTAGTACTTGGCTACCAGCGCCGGTGTGATGGGTGGAAGCGACGCCCGAATTCTGTCGAAGATCAGCTTGTCGGCCATCTGGCTCTTGATGTTGAACAGGAGATTGGGGACGTTGTCGCCCATCCGGGAGAGAAATGCCTGAAACTTCGCTTCTGAGCCGAACTGGGAGGCCTTGAGCGATTCAAGGCGCTGTCGGACTTGCGAGTCGGTCAGCTTGAGGCCCTGATCGGCGACCTCTCCCGAGGCCCAGTCGGCGGCTATCAACGGACCGAGCACTCCTTGCAGGAACTTCTGATAGCGCGCGCGGCAGCGAGACTTCAGTTGCGCCTTGGAGGGTGCGGTGGCGGTGCCTTTCGCTGCCAGGGCGGCTAATTCGTCGATGCATGCGCTGAAGGCAGGCGGTTTGGGCAGTATCCGAAACCCCTGGCGTTCGGCGCGGAGTTCGATTGCGAGTCGGCTTTCAAGCGCCGACTTGGTGATCGGCGTGCTCCCGACCAAAGCGATGACCCCACCGGACTGCGTTGCGCCGCCGGGCTCGGGCTTTGCCGCACTGTCGATCGGCAGGCTGGTGGGCGCCTTTGGCGGGTCGGTCTTCTTGGGGGCGCCAGCGCCGCAGGCGCCGAGCCCGATCACGGCGAGCATGACTCCGATAAGCGCTGCGGTGTGGCGGGCGTTGCGCTGCATGGCGCGCGAAAGCGTAGTGCAGCGCCGGTCGCGTGTGGAAGGACGAGTTCGATGGCCGGTGTGAACGTCGGCGGTGGGGGCTCGCTGCGCGGCGTGCTCGGTCGCTGCACAGCGCAAGAGCTGCTCGCAGCGAAGTGTCGCGCTCGAGGCTTCCAGCTGCTGTCGAGTTGGCGAACCGCCCGATTGGCATTCGGCGATTCGCCTTATGCGTGAGGTTTTTCGCTGATCGGATATTCACGCCGCGCGGCTCGCCGCTCGGATGCCGGGTGGGTATGGGTCTCGGCGCAGGGCGCGGACTGTCAGTGGGTAGATGTCCGCGGGTGCGACCGGGGGCAGCTGGGATGTGAGCTCTTCTCGGATGTTTCCGTTTTGTGGCCGAGGCCCCAACACGCGAGCGGTTAAAGCACGAGGGCCCGGCATCAGCCGGGCCCTCGCACCCAACCGTCTCGCGACGATCGGCTTCCCATGCACTGAGAAGTCCCTACATCATCCCCGACATGTCAGGCATCCCGCCGCCACCGGCGCCGGCGCCTTCCTTTTCAGGAAGCTCGGCGACGATCGCCTCGGTGGTGAGGATGTTCTTGGCGATCGACGCGGCGTTCTGAAGCGCTGAGCGCGTGACCATCGCAGGGTCGATCACGCCGGCGGCCACGAGATCGACGATCTCGTTGGTCGAGGCGTTCAGGCCCTGGCCTTTCTTGGCCTTGCGCACGTCGTTGACGACAACCGAGCCCTCAAGGCCCGCGTTCTCGGCCAGCTGACGCAGCGGCTCCTCCAGGGCACGGAGCACGATGCGCGCGCCCGTGCGCTCGTCGTCTGAGCCGTCGACCGACGCGCCGTTGTCGCCGATCGTGACCGCCGAGGTGGCTTCCAGCAGTGCCACGCCGCCGCCGGGGACGATGCCCTCCTCGAGCGCCGCCCGAGTTGCCTGCAGCGCGTCCTCGACGCGGTGCTTCTTCTCCTTCATCTCCGTCTCGGTCGCCGCTCCGACCTTCACCACGGCGACGCCGCCGGAGAGCTTTGCCAGGCGCTCCTGCAGCTTCTCGCGGTCGAAGTCCGAGTCGGTGTTCTCGATTTCGGCTTTGATCTGGTTGATGCGGCCTTTGATCGCGTCGGCGTCACCTGCGCCGTCGACGATCGTCGTCTCGTCCTTGCCGACGACGACGCGGCGTGCGCGTCCGAGCTGGGCGATCTGCGTGTTCTCCAGCTTCAGGCCCATCTCCTCGGTGATCACCTCGGCTTTTGTGAGGATCGCGATGTCCTCGAGCATCCGCTTGCGGCGGTCACCGAAGCCGGGCGCCTTGACGGCCACGCCCGTGAACGTGCCACGGAGCTTGTTGACGACCAGCGTCGCCAGGGACTCGCCCTCGACGTCCTCGGCGATGATCAGGATCGGCTTGCCCGACTGGATGACCTGCTCGAGCACCGGCAGCACGTCGCGCACCGAGCCGATCTTCGAGTTGGCGATCAGGATGTACGGGTCCTCCAGAACGGCCTCCATGCGGTCCTGGTCGGTGACCATGTACGGCGAGATGTAGCCCTTGTCGAACTGCATGCCCTCGGTGAACTCGAGGTCCATGCCGAACGTCTGGCCCTCCTCGACGT
>JBAPWO010000287.1:0-3066 GCA_049283735.1 Candidatus Dormiibacterota bacterium | reverse complement strand
GCTCGGTGGACGCGGTCACCGGGAGCGCGGCGCCGCGCCTTCCGCGCCGACGGCGGCGGCGGCGTTTTGCGGCGCGCTCGGGATCGCCTTCCTCGCCCGTCTCGCCGCCCCCGGCCTGGCCGGGCTGACGGGCCTCACCGCGACGCGGTTTGGGTTGCGAGACCAGCTCGAGGGCGCTCAGCCAACCGCCGGTGGAGCGCGATGCCTCGACGAGCATTCCGTACATCGACTCGTCGCCGCTGCGCAGCGTCGCACTGTCACCGATGCACGCGACCAGTCGCTTGGCTCGGGAGATCGCGACGTTGAGGCGATTCGGGACTCTGAGGAAGCCGATCCGCCCGCGCTCGTTCGAGCGGACGAGGGAGATGACCACGATGTCCTCCTCGCGTCCCTCGAACGAGTCGACGGTGTCGATCTTCACGGTTCGCTTGAAACGCCGCCGGCCGAGAGCCTGGCGCAGGCGCTCCACCTGCTCCGCGTACATGGCGATCACCGCCATGCTGAGCTCGCGCGGCGCGCGCTCGTCGAGGAGCCGGACCACCTGGGCGGCAACGCGCACCTCGGCCTCGTTGCGCAGCGCACCGCCGGGACCGCGTCGCTCGCGGCCACCGCGCATTCCCTCGGTATCAACAAAGTGGAGTGCGACCGGGAACGGCTTGCGAGTGATGTACTCGTAGGCCTCGACCTCGGGGGCGTTCTCGAGCTGGCTGTCGTACGACGCAGCCGACACGTACGCCGCGATATCGGGGTGCATGCGGTGCTGGATAGTGAGGAGGCACTGGGCCTCGGCGGGAAGCCCGCCATCCCAGCACTGCTCGAACAGGCTCCGGTTGACGAGGTCCTCCAGAGCCGGGTCGGTCTCGACGATGCCGTAGAGCGCGTCGTCCTCGACCGGCGGCAGTTGCTTGTGGTCACCTACCAGCGCCAGGCTGCGCCCGAGACGCAACGCCGGAAGCGCCTCGTCGGCACGGGCCTTGTTCGCCTCGTCAAGGATGACGATGTCGAAGTTCATGTCGGTGATGCCCGAGGTCGCGGCGGTCGCGCAGGTCGCGAAGTAGCAGTTGGCCACGAGAAGACGCGGGTCGTCCTCGTCATCGAGCCGGAACTTGTCGACCGCCGGGTGCACGCGCTCGGCGCGGGCGACCCGGACGGCGCGCATCCCCGGGGTCCCGGCGAGGCGCTCGAGCGCGTTGTCAACCGCGAGGTTGCTGTGCGACGTGACCAGGATCCGCTCATCGGGGTTGGCTGCCAGCCGGCGTTTGACGGCTTCGACGATCACCGTCGTCTTGCCGGTGCCGGGAGGTCCCTGGATGAACACCGCCTGGCCCGCGCTCAGCCGGCTGAGCAGATCGACGGCGCGATTCTGTGGCTTGTTGGGCCGCATCCCGGTCGTCAACCAGGAGGATTCGGAGTCCGACTCGTCCTTCGGCGCGACGATGGTTTCCGGGCTGACCAGCAGTTGGGCGAGCAGCCCCACGCCGAAGTCCTTGGTGGCGATGGCCGCGAGCACCGAGCGCTTCGCCTGGTACAGCGCCTTGTTGAAGGACGGCGCGATGTACCCCTCGGTGCCGGAGTGCTCGAAGGTGCGGGTGACGATCTCGACGACGTGTCGCTGGTGGTCGATGCGGGCGACGCGCCCGACGAAGTTGGTCTCGTCATCCGGCTCGATCAGCACCGCCGCATCGGGCGTCAGGTTGATCGGCTCACCGGCGGGGATCTGGAACTCGACCTTGCCGATCTCGGGGGACTTGCGATCGGCTTCGGTGAACTCGCGGCCGCAGGACGGGCACTGCTCCTGGCTTTCGGGCCGCCACAGCGCCCGGCAGGTTCGGCAGCGCCAGAACTCACGCGCGCCGTTGAACCTGGTCCGCTGCGACTGCGCCCGCTGCTTCTCGGCTCGCTCCAGGCTGTCGACCAGCTTCAAGGTCGCATAGAGCTGCTCCGATCTCGCGGCGTGCTGCGTCGAGATCCGCCAGTCGAGCAGGCGGAAGGTGTCGCTGACCACGCCGTTCGCCTCGGTGACGATCGGCTCGCGAGTGGTGATGGTCAGGAGCTTTGCGCCCTCGGGCTGGCCACCGGTCGGACGGATGGACAGGACACGCAGCCCGAGATGCTCGCGGGTGCCGTCGGGGCCCGCCTGTGCCACGCACTGCAGGACAAGGTCGGGAAGATCGAGACGCAGCTGGATCGGATCCTCATCGCCGAACGAGACGGAGACGTGGCCGACCTCACCGATGCGTTCGGCAAATACGGTGCGCGGATCGGCACCGGGTTGCGAGCCGTTCGCCCATGCTTCCAGGACGACCATGGCATCGCTGCCGTCGGGCACGATGAGGTGCAGACGATCGAGCGCGAGGTCTGGGGCTATCAGCGGACTGTCAACCTCGGACGCGCGGTGGCCCTGTCCACCGGCGCAGTTACTGGACTTCGGGACGGCCTCGGCGGTGCTCTTTGACGCGGGGCGACGATCCAATCGACGTCAACCGCGGGGATGCGCGAAGCCTCCCGTCTGCGAATGACTATACCCGATCCCGGCGCCAATGCAACGTGCGCGGTTCCGAAGGGAATGTCAACTACGATCACTGTCATGAGCGATGCGTCGCAACCCGGGGTTGACCTTAGCCGGATCCACCAGGAGCTCGACAGGCTGAAGTCACAGCTCTGCCGGTGCCAGCACCAGGGCACGTGCATGGCCTGCAAAGGGTTCGAGGTGATCCGCCAGCAGGTGCAGGTCGTCGCCGCGGCGGCATCGCAGCCGGTGCTCATGCAGGTGGCCCAGGAGGTGCAGATGGAACAGCTGATGGGCCAGCTGGGCGGCCTTCAGGAGAAGCTCTCCGAGGATCCGCAGCTGCAGGAGCTGATGGCCCGCATGTTCGAGCGCGTCCAGGACGACCTCGGTGGACCCGAGCAGTTCCAGCAGATGCTCGGCGGTCTGTTCGGCGGGATGGGCGGTCTCGGTGGGATGACGCCGGACGGCACCGACGTCCCGCCGGACGATCGACCGATCCCTCTCGACGACCGGCCGTCCCCGCCGAAGGACAAGCCGGCGGCGCCCGACGACCCAAG
>JBAPWO010000286.1:0-31931 GCA_049283735.1 Candidatus Dormiibacterota bacterium | reverse complement strand
GGCGGGAGGGATGACGTCACCCTGGAGCCCGACCGCGCGCGGACTCACCTCCAATCGTGGGGCCGTCGAGGCGGTCACGGTTCCGCCGGTCTCGGCCAGAATCACGCCGATTGCCAGGAATGGCAGCACCCACAGGACGCGTCTGATTTGCTTTCTCACCATGGTCGTCCCTCCGCTGGCGTGCACCAGCTCGGAGATCTTTCCTCCGATGCTCGCGCGCCGCGGGTCAACTATATTCCGCTCGGGGATCAGGCGTCTAACCATACCCTCGGCCTCGTTGCCGATCTTATCGAACGGGTCAGACCTTCTCGCGAGCGCAGCCTAGGGCTTCATGCTCTCCAGGGTCGAAGCGGGAGACGAGGCTCGAACTCGCGACCCCTACCTTGGCAAGGTAGTGCTCTACCACTGAGCTACTCCCGCGGGCCTTTTGATCTCAGCTCGAGCACCTCTCTGGATTTCTCTGCCTTGCAGCATCACTACTCCGGGCCGAGAAGTGCTCGATCGCCGAGCCGAAAAGGTAGCACCTCAGTCCTCGCCTGTTTCGGTGTGCCTCTGGAGTGTGTATATAATCCCGTGCGCATATCAGATGCGCACAAACCCAAAGGAGCCTCACGAGATGGCACGACGGAACGTCTACATCCGCGACGAGGATGAGGACGTCTGGGAGGGTGCCGAGAAGCTGGCCAGCGGTGCTCCGATGTCTCGCGTCATCACCGAAGCGCTGCGGGCATACGTCAGCAGCCGGCAGGGCAATCCGATGCAGCGGCTGACCATCGGCACCATGCACGGGGGCGAAGAGATCCCCAAAGCGTTCATTGGAAGATGGCTGATAGCGCCGGATGAGGCGTACCGCTCAGAGCACGAGGGCGACGCCAGTATCGAGACTCAGGTGCGCGCCGGTACCACCTTTGCAGTCGCCGAGACAGCCAAGGGGCGCATCGTGGTCTATGTGGATGCGGCCACTGGTGGGGCCGAATTCGACGTTTATGACGATTTCGACCAGGCGGAAGAGCGAGGCATTCCGGGCGACGTCCTGACCCTGGCAGCAAGGCGCGCCGGCATCGAGCGCGCTGAGCTGCTCGATATCTAGGAGCAACCAGACGAGGTCAGACCGGCTGCGCCGCCTTGAGTCGCTGCGATGCGATCCAGCGGTCCAGCGGGTCACCGGACTCGAAAGACGTGATCAACGCGTACCGCGGATTCGGTCCCGGGTTGTGCACGACGTGATATAGACGCTCAGTATCGAGCACGAGTTGGCGGCGCGGATGCAACGGGATACGAGTCTCCGTGGACGGATCATCGCGAACCTCGCGCAGGATGAACTCCGACCCCTCGGGAGCGTTGAGCTCGAGCCAGGCACGGACCACCCAGCCTTCGCCGTCCGGATTGAGGCGGTTGTTGTCGTCCTGGTGCAGCTGGCGCAGCGCATCGGCTTCCGACGACGGATTCAGCTTGATCACCCGGACGCGCCCGTACCTCGCCCCCACCGCCTCGACGTACCGGCAGAGGGTCGGCGCGATCTCGCGGTTCGACGTCCAGATGCCGTCCTTGTCCGGCTTGCCGTGGTCCCAGAAGCCGGCACACTCCATCTCACCCTTCGCCGACGCGAGCGGTGCGAAGTTGGTGTCGCCGCCCGATTTCCAGTCGACGTACTCGAGCCGTTCCCACTCCTCCGGGGGGATCGCCGGACCGTCGCCGAGGATGGCGTAGCCGTTCTCGGCAAGCACGTCGAGTTTGATATGAGCCATGGAACTACCTCTCGATGTCTGGACGCACCGCAACCAAGGCGGAATCAGCCGCTAGGCTACAGCACCGCCCACGCCCGGTAAGCTCACGCGTGGTGACAGACGATCTCGCGCTCGCGATCGAGCTCGCGGACGTCGCTGACGGCATCTCGATGGAGCGATTCCGGGCTCACGACCTCAAGATCGACTCCAAGCCCGACCTCTCACCGGTGACCGAGGCCGATCGGGCGATCGAGACCTACGCTCGCGGGCGGATCGGTGCGGAGCGCCCTGACCACGCGATCATCGGCGAGGAATTCGGCGTGGTCGGCGATCGGGGCGCCACCTGGCGGTGGGTGATCGACCCGATCGACGGCACCCGGAGTTTCGTCCGCGGCAACGAGACCTGGGCGACGTTGATCGCCCTCCAGCGCGAGGGTGAATCGGTGGTTGGGGTGGCGTCCGCGCCGGCAATGCGGCTGCGTTTCCACGCCACCCTCGGCGGCGGCGCGTTTCTCAACGGACGCCGGATCCACGTGTCCAAGATCGCGGAGATCTCCGAAGCACTGATCACCCACACCGCGATCCGGGGCTTTGTGATCACCAAGCAGGCCGAGAGGCTCGTTGCGCTTGCCGGCCGCTGCTGGGACGCGCGCGGAGTGGGCAACTCGATGTCGCACCTCGCCGTGGCTCGGGGCACGGCGGACATCGGCTGGACCTCCCGGGCGAACCTGTGGGATTACGCGGCACTCAAGCTCGTCGTCACCGAGGCAGGCGGTCGCTTCACCGATCGCAGCGCCGACGATCCCGTGCTCGGTGGCACCGGCATCTCGTCGAACGGGCTGCTTCACGACCTGGTGCTCGACGCTGCCGGGTACCCGGCAGAGGAGGCGCGAGGAGGCTAGAGGTGGATGCCTCGCATCAGCATCCCGAGTGCGTAGGCCTCGGGAGTCACGGGCTCATCGCCGCGCTCGCCCTCCGCCTGCGGCTGCGAGGCGCTGTCCGGCATCATCTGGAAGGCGCCGGCCATGATCAACTGATGGACGTTGGGCGCGATCGCGTGGACGAGCTCACCGAACTTTCCGACACGCGTGGACACTTCGTGCGGCCGCTTGATGAGCGCTTCGATGACCATGTCGGCCGCCTCGTCGGAGCTGATCGTCGGGAAGTTCTTGTACATTCCGGTGGGCTCGATCATCGGTGTGCGCACCAGCGGCATGTGGATGGTGGTGACCGCGATGCCGTCGGCCGCCACCTCGGGCGCGAAGCAGCGTGAGAACCCATCCAACGCGTTCTTGCTCGCGACGTACGCGGCAAAGCGCGGTGGGTAGGCCTGCCCGCCGATCGACGTGATGTTGATGATGTGCCCGTCCTGTCGCGCGCGCATCCCCGTGATCACCGCCATGATGAGCGCGATCGCGCCGAAGTAATTCAGCTTCATGGTGCGCTCGAAATCGTGGAAGCGGTCCAGCGACTCGAGCACCGATCGCCGGATCGACCGTCCGGCGTTGTTGATCAGGACATCGACGCGGCCATGGTCGGCGATCACCCGCTCGATGAGGAGCGTGCACGCGTCGTGGTCACTGAGGTCGGTGGGATACGCGTACGCGGTGCCGCCCGCGCTCGCGACCTCGGCGCGCATCTCCTCGAGCTGCTCAAAGCGCCGCGCCACCCCGATGATCGTCGCTCCCGAGACCGCCAGGTGTTTGCACACCGCGCGCCCGATCCCGCTCGAGGCGCCCGTGATCACCACGACGCGGTCGCCGACCACCCGGCGCACATTGGCGGGACTCGGCAGTTGGGGGTCGAGGTGTCGCTCCCAGTAGTCCCACACCTTCCAGGCGTACTCGTGGAGTGGCGGACACGTGACCCCGCTTCCAGCCAGTGCCGCCTGCGCGCCGGTCGCGTCGAAGGTCGCCGGATAGTCCATGTACGTGAACGCAGCCTCGGGAATACCCAGGCGCGACAATGCCTGCTCGCGCATTCGCTTGACCGCGGGCAGCGAACCCACAGCCGCGAATCCGCCGGGAATCATCCGCGCCATGCGCCGGTCGATACGAAGTGCGAACTCCGGTGCGTGCGCGGCTCTGCAGAAGGTGTTGAGGGTGTCGCCGAGCGACAGCGGTGCGGGGTCGACGATGTGGAACGCGCGACCGTCGAGACCCTCGAGATGGGCGATGTGGTCGATCGCCTTGGCGACGAAGTCGACCGGAACGACGTTGAACGGTCCGCCCTCGGGGCCGATGAACGGCACCCACTGGGGAAACGCGTCGCGCATCTGCTGGATGAGCTTGAACGTGTAGTAGGGGCCGTCGACGCGATCCGCCTCGCCGGTGTCGGACGAACCGATGACCATGCCGGGGCGATACACCCGCCAGGGGACGGTCGCCTCATGGCGCACGATCCGTTCCGACTCGTGCTTGGTCTTGTAATAAGGATGGTCGAGCGCCTGACCCTCGTCGAACATCGCCTCGGTGAAGGAGCCTTTGTACCGTCCCGCGACGGCGATCGAGCTGACCAGGTGCAGGCAGCCCGCGCCCACCTCGTTGGCGAGACCGACGACGTTGCGCGTGCCCGTGACGTTGGCGCGCTCGGTCTCGTCTGCCGGTGCGGTGAGGTCGTAGACGGCGGCGAGGTGAAACACGTGAGCCCCGCGCAGCTGCTCGCGATCGTCGACGGAAAGCGCAAGCCCGGGCTCGACCAGATCGCCGCTCAGCGCGTGGAGTCGCTTGCCACCGGGGTCGAGGCGCTCACGCTGCGCGGCGAAGCGGGCGCGCGAGCCGTGGCGGACGAACACGAAGACGTTATCGCCTCGCGCGAGCAGCAGCGGCACCAGGTGGCGGCCGATGAATCCCGTCGCTCCGGTGATGAAGTAGGTCACGCGGCCGACAATAGCTTTTTAGGACAATCGGAGACAGAACATGCCTGAGCCCGTCGTCGTCGCCCTCGCCAGGTCCCCAATCGGACGCGCGATGAAGGGCTCGCTGGTCAACATCCGTCCGGACGACCTTGCCGCGAGCGTGGTCAACCAGGTCCTCGACCGCCTCCCGCAGCTGGATCGCGCCACCATCGAAGACCTCATCTGTGGCTGCGGGCTCCCCGGCGGCGAGCAGGGCTTCAACCTCGGGCGGGTGATCAGCATCCTCACCCGCGTCAACGCGCCCGGCACCACGGTGACCCGCTACTGCGCGTCGTCGCTCCAGACCACGCGCATGGCGGCGCACGCGATCCGTGCCGGCGAGGGCGATGTCTTCCTCAGCGTCGGCGTCGAGTGCGTATCGCGGTTCGTGAACGGCTCGAGCGACATGTCCCAGTGCCAGAACGAACGCCTCCAACCCGGCAATCCCGAGGGGTATCCGGACATCTACATCGCGATGGGACAGACCGCCGAGAACGTCGCCGCCCGCGAGGAGATCTCCCGCGAGGAGATGGATCGATTCGCGCTCCGCAGCCAGCAGCGCGCGGTCGCGGCCCAGGATGACGGCTTCTTCGATCGAGAGATCGTGCCGGTGACGCTGCCGGACGGCGGCGGGACGGTCACCAGGGACGACGGCCCGCGCCGCGATACGACCCTCAAGAAGCTTGCCGAGCTGAAACCTGTGTTCCGGGAGCACGGGACCGTCACCGCGGGCAACGCGTGTCCGCTCAACGACGGTGCGGCCGCGGTGGTGATCATGTCGGACACCCGGGCGCGGGAGCTCGGGATCACCCCGCTCGCCCGGATCGTCTCGACCGGGCTCACGTCACTCGAGCCGGAGTTCATGGGGCTGGGTCCGATCGAGGCATCGCGGCAGGCACTCGAGCGGGCCGGCATGACCATCGACGACGTCCAGGTGGTGGAGATCAACGAGGCGTTCGCTGCGCAGGTGATCCCGTCAGCGCGTGGCATCGGGCTCGACCCGTTCGACGATCGCCTCAACCCACACGGGGGCGCGATCGCGCTCGGTCACCCGTTCGGAATGACCGGCGCCAGGATCCTCTGCACATTGCTCAACGACCTGCGCACGGCGGACGCGACGATCGGCCTCGAGACCATGTGCGTGGGCGGAGGCCAGGGAATGGCGATGATCGTCGAGCGCCTCAACTGAGGCGCCCTCTTCAATAGGCGACGCGCGTTCGGCGGATCGGCCTGCCGGGCAGCACTACCTCGATCTCATCGGGGTCCGTTGCGCTGACCGACCGTCGCCGCGGCGGGCGGCTGGCCAGAATGATCGCCGCCAGCGCCTCGACGACTCCGTCGGCTGCGCGCCGCTCGAGGATGAGGGGTGCGAGGAGGCGAACGCTGCCAGGCCCGCCGGGCAAAGCAAGGATCCCGCGCTGCTCGAGGCGGCGCAGGAGCACAGGTGCGCTCAGGGTCGTCTCGACCGCCACCATGGCCCCGCAGCCACGAACCTCCCGGATCTCACCGAGACGCAGCGCGCGAAGGCGACCGATCAGCCGCTCGGACGAGAGTTCGGCGAGCGCCCGAAGGGTCGGGCCGAGCGCCGTCCGGATCGTCGCGTTGGCGGCCGCGCAGACCAGTGGTGGACAAGCCTCCTCGTGTTCATGCCGCACCATCCGCGCGCGCCGCGAGATCGAAGGTCCCACGGCGGTCACCCCGAACGGCAGGCCGTTGGCGAGCGACGTACCGAGGCAGATGATGTCCGGGCTCACACTCTGAGCAGCCGACGCGAGGGTTGGCCCCATGCGCAGCGCGGTCCTGACCTCGTCGACGACGAGCAGTGCACCCGCCCTCCGGCACAGCCCCGCAACCGACGCGAGGTAGCCTTCGGCCGGCACCCGGACGCCGGCCCCGACCTGCACGGGCTCGATGAGGACCGCCGCGACGCGTTCGTCGAGTTGGGCACTGAGTGCGTCGAGATCGTCGAACGGGACGCGTACCACCTCGAGGCTCCGCCCTGCCATCTCGCTGAGTCTCCGGCCACCACTGGCGCTCCGTCCCCCGATGCCCGAGCCGTGGTCTGAGCGCTGCATCGCGATCAACCGGGGCCGGTCTGACGCCGCTGCAACCCACGTGATCGCGAGATCGACGGCGGCTGAGCCGGACGCGGTGAAGCTCACATGTGTGAGCGAGACGGGGATGATGAAGCTGAGCGCCTCGAGCAATTCCTCACGCAGGTCATAGCCGAACCCCGGGGGAACACCACTGAAGGCCGCCAGCTGGCTCGCGATCGCCTCGCTGACCCGCGGGTGGTTGTGTCCGAGCAGCGCGGTTCCACCGCTCGAGGTGAGGTCCAGGTACTGGCGCTCCTCGTCATCCCACACGTACGCCCCGTCACCGCGCACGAGACGCAGGTCGCGCGACGTGCGGCTCAACTCGTTGAGCCACCTGTCTGGAAGCACCGCGGTCACCCTTGAACCTCCGCAATGTGCGCTAGCGTACGTCCGCCACGCCCGCAGTGCCTGATCGCTCGACTCCTTTACATCGCCTTGCCTGGCGCAGTACTCTGCGTTTGACCCGCCAGCGCCGTGCGACGCGTTCGTGAGGGTCAGGGATGGAGGGCACTTTCTTCGGGGGCCGGTGTTCGGGGGAGCGCCGGCCTCCATTTCGTCTCCGCAGCGTTCACGCTCCGACCTCGATCGTCCGGTTCGGGTTGGTGATCCACTCGCTCCACGACCCGGCGTAGAGCGCAGCGTCAATGCCCGCGAGCCCGAGCGCGAAGACTCCCTCGGTGGCCACCACTCCGGAGCCGCAGTAGACGGCCACCGCCTGGCCGGGCACGATCCCCGCCTCGGCGTAGCGCGTGCGCAGCGCGTCCGGCGCGAGGAAGGTGCCGTCCGGGTTCTCGGTTCGCTGCGCTGGAATATTCCGCGCGCCGGGGATGTGGCCGGCCACGGCGTCGACGGGCTCGATCTCGCCGCGAAATCGCTCTGGAGCCCGAGCGTCGACGAGCACCCCCGTCCGGGCCATGGTCGCGGCCTCCCCCGCGTCGAGCAGCGGCATGCCCCCCGGCTCGGCCTCGAAGTCGCCAGGGTCGGGGTCGCGATCGCCGCCCTCCTCCACCGGGAGACCTGCCGCCATCCACGCTGCGAAGCCGCCGTCGAGGAGCGCCACGTTGGGATGTCCGAAATATCGAAGCAACCACCACGCTCGCGCCGCGGAGGTCGACGTGGCCGCGTCGTATGCGACGGCCAGGCGTGAACGGCACATCCCGTGGCGGCGCATCGCCTCGGCAAAGGACGCCGCGTCGGGCACCGGGTGCCGCCCCGGACCCGGCGGCGCGCTCAGTTCACGATCGAGATCGACGAAGTGCGCTCCCGGAATGTGGCCCTTCCGGAAGTCGGTCATCCCCGGCGGCCCGCCAAGCGTCCAGCGCACATCGAGGACGATCGGTGGATCGTCTGTCGCAAGTCGTGCGGCGAGTTCGTGACAATCGAGCAGGAGCGATACCATTCGATCAGGATCCCTCAATGGCCCCAGCCGGCGAAACCTCAGAGAAGGAGGCCGCGTTATCTCTCCGATCGCGCGGTTCGAACGCGCCCTGAAAGCGAACAATGGTACGGTGAAGGTGCATGGCTGACCTGACTTTGCGGAGCCGCGGCGGCCTCATGCTCGTCGGTGGCGTTGCACTCGGCGGACTGCTGCTCACTTCGTGCGCGCTCCCCGGAACCTCAGCGCCCGTCGGCAACATCGGCACGGTTCACGTCGCCGGAGTGCCGGCGGTCGCTGCACCGCCGACGATCGTCGTGAGCCCATCCAATGCGGCGCAAGGTGTCGGTCTCGATATCCCGGTCGCGGTGACGGTCGGCACCGGACACCTCGACACGGTCTCGCTGAGCGAAGCCGGTTCGTCGACCGCATTGCCCGGGGCGATGTCGCCGGACGGACGGTTCTGGCAGATGAGCCAGCCACTCGACCCGGGGGCGCACTACACGGTGGTCGCCACCGCCACAAGCACGGCGGGTTCCACGTCCACGTCGACATCGACGTTTGTGACGCTCACCGCCAGGAGCCGCCTGCTCACCGGCATGACCCCGCTCGACGGCGCGGTCGTCGGCGTCGGTGAGACGATCGACCTGAGGTTCAACACGTCGATCCCCGCGGGTGTTCGGGCGGCGCTGCTCGAGCGCATCCAGGTCACGTCGAACCCGGCGGTCCTGGGGGGCTGGCACTGGTTGACGGCCGACGTCGTCCACTTCCGTCCCGCAACCTTCTGGCCGGCCGGGACCCGGGTCACGGTCACCGCAAACCTCAGAGGATTCGACGTAGGCAACGGGATCTGGGGTCTGGGCAACTGGACGTCGAGTTTCAGCGTCGGCGCCAAGCACCTCTCGATCATCAACAACTCGACGCACACCATGCAGGTGTTCAACAACGACAAGCTGTTCGCGACCTGGCCCGTGAGCCTTGGCAAGGGCGGGTTCGCGACCATCCAGGGCACCCTGATCGTTCTCTACAAGACCCCGGTGGTGGTCATGAAGTCCTGCCCGACGTTCCACACTCCGGCGGCGTGCATCCCGGGCGGCTCGCAGTACTACGACGACCCGGTCTACGACGACACCGCGATCTCGACGAGCGGGTACTTCATCCATGCCGCGCCATGGTCGGTGGGCTCGCAAGGACGTGCGGACGTGTCACACGGGTGCGTGAACCTGAGCACCGCGCGCGCCGTCGTGTACTACAACTTCAGCGTTCCCGGCGACGTCGTCCAGGTCAAGAACACGGGGTACAACGCCTCGTATTCCGACGGCGAGGGCGACTGGCAACTGCCGTTCGCGGCGTTCTCCAACACCGCGGGCCTGGGTTCGGTGTGGACCGGACCAGTCGGCATCTCCTCCCTGGCCGGCCAGGTTTCCTGACCGCCGCTCCGGCTGACCACGGCTGCTGAGCAATGCGCGCGGTCGTCGTTGTAGCCCCGGGTGGTCCTGAACAACTGCACGTCGAGGAGCGCCCGGACCCGGAAGCCCGAGACGGTGAGGTCGTGGTTCGTGTCGCCGGAGCGGGTGTCAACCGTGCCGATCTCCTCCAGCGCCAGGGTTTCTACCCACCCCCCGCCGGTGCGAGCGACATCCTCGGTCTCGAGGCGTCGGGCGTGGTGGCGAGCATCGGTCCGGGGGTCACCGCGCTGACGCCAGGAGACCGCGTCATGCTCCTCGTCGAGGGCGGTGGCTACGCCGAGCTCGTGGCCGTCCGCGCGGCCCAGGTGGTGCGCGTTCCGGACAACATCGACCAGATCGATGCGGGTGGCATTCCCGAGGCGTTCATCACGGCTCACGACGCGCTGTTCACGCGAGGACGGTTGCAGGACGGCGAGACGGTGCTCATCCACGGTGGTGGTGGTGGCGTTGGTACCGCTGCGATTCAGCTCGCACGGCACCACGGTTGCCGTGTGCTGGTCACAGCGGGCAGCGCCGGTAAACTCGAGCGCTGTCGCGAGCTCGGGGCCGACGCGGGAATCAACTACCGGACGGAGGACTTCGTGGCGCGCACCAGGGAGCTGACCGGCGGCCTCGGCGCCGACGTGGTGCTCGACATCATGGGGGCGTCGTACCTAGGCGCCAACATCGATGCCGTGGCCACCGACGGACGCATCGTCGTGATCGGCATGCAGGGGGGCACGCACGCCGACCTCGACCTCGGCGTGATGATGCGCCGGCGCGTCTCACTGATCTCGACCATGCTGCGCGCCCGCCCCGCGACCCAGAAGGCTGCGATCGTCGCCGCGTTCGCCGCCGACGTCCTGACCCCGCTCGCCGACGGCCGGATGCGGCCGGTGGTCGATCGGGTGCTTCCCTTCGAGGAGGCCGGCGAGGCGCACCGTCTGATGGAAGCCGGCGAGGTCGTTGGAAAAATCGTCCTCGACCCCTCGCCACGTGCCTGACACCGACGTCTGGGCCACCTGGCTGCGAACCGGCCGCGACGGCGGCAGCGCCGCGATGCGCGCGGAGAATCTCAGCCGCCTGGCGGCGGTGCGCGACCAGATCCTCGAACGCGCAGCGATACGGCCCGGCGACACGGTGCTCGACGTCGGCACCGGTCAGGGCTTGCTTGGCCTTGAAGCGCTGCAGCGCAGCGCACCGGATGGCCGCGTCATCTTCTCGGACATCTCGGAACCGCTCCTCGACGACTGCCGCAGCGCAGTCGCCGAGGTCGCGGTCACCGATCGAGCCGGCTTCGTACTCGCCTCCGCCACCGATCGAGCCGGCTTCGTGCTCGCGTCCGCCACCGACCTCTCGGAGATCGCGACCGCGTCTGTGGACGTGCTCGTGGAGCGAGCCGTACTGCTCTTTATCGAGGATCGAGCGCGTGCGTTCTCCGAGTACCACCGGGTGCTTCGGCCAGGGGGTCGCGTCTCGCTCGGCGAGCCACTCAACAGCTGGATGGGCCGCGACCGCCCAGGCTACCTCTGGGGTTACGACGTGACCGCCGTCATCGACCTGGAGCGAAAGCTGCACGACGAGGATCGAGCGGAAGGATCCACTGACGACGACCTCCTCTGCGGCTTCGACGATCGCGACCTCGTGGCGATGGCGCGTGCGGCCGGGTTTGAGCGCGTCGAGACGCACACCGAGCTCGCGCTCGCCCCACCCCCGGCCCGCGATGACCTCGATGTCTTTCTTGACACCGCGCCGAACCCGCTCGCGCCGACGACTCGCGCCCTCATGGCCGCGGCCCTGACCGCCGGCGAGGCGGAGCGATTCACGGCAGTCCTTCGCGACGCGCTCCACGAGGGCCGAGGCGAGCGCCGTCACGCGATGACCTACCTGCGCGCCTGGCGGTGACCGGCGCGCTCGGCGTCACCAGCTGGGACATCGTGGTCGTCGGCGCCGGCCACAACGGCCTGACCGCCGCCGCCTACCTCGCTCGTGCCGGTCGCACCGTGCTCGTGCTCGAGGCGCGCGACCGCATCGGGGGCGCGTGCACGCTCGAGCATCCCTTCGAGGATCCGGAATTCGTGGTCAGCCCCTGCGCATATCTCGTGGGCCTCCTCCACCATCGCGTCATCGACGAGCTCGAGCTGCGCCGTCACGGTTACAGCGTGCATCTCGTCGATCCGCATCTCTGGTGTCCGTTCGACGACGGCACGGCGCTGAGCCTCTGGGACGACTCCGAACGCAACCATCAGGTCGTGGTAGCGATGAGCCCTGGCGACGCCGACGGCTACACGCGCTACGAGCAGCTCTTCGCGCGGATTCGCACCGCGCTGCGCTCCGAACCCCACGACACATGGGTGGGTGATGCCCCCGACCGGCCGGCGCTCGAGGAGCTTCTCGGTCACGACCCCGAGCTCATCGAGGTTCTGTTCGACGAGTCGATCGCGTCGGTGATCGAACGGCACGTTCGTGACGAGCGGCTGCGCACCGCGCTGCACGGCCAGGGGTTGATCGGCACGTGGGCCGGGCCGCGCGACAACGGCACGGCGGCGATCCACGCCATGCACTCTATGGGCACGATCGAGGGCCGGCCGGGTGCGTGGGGCTACGTTCAGGGCGGCATGGGCAAGGTGTCATTCGCGCTGGCGAGCGCCGCCGAGGAGGCGGGCGCCGTGATCGCCCGCAGCGCCCGGGTTGCCGAGATCGTGCCGGGCGAGGCGGTCGTCCTCGAGGACGGCTCGCGAATTCACGCGCGAACGATCGTCTCGAACGCGGACCCGAAGGCCACCCTCGGCTTGCTCTCCGATGCGGCACCGGCGGCGTTCGTCGAGAGGGTGCGCGAGTGGCGCATGGAGGGTCCGGTCCTCAAGATCAACTGCGCGCTGTCACGACTCCCGACATTCACCGCCGCGGGACCCGGCGACGCGCCGCACCGTGCGATGGTGACCATCGCCCGCAGCATCGACGAAACCCAGGCGGCGTACGAACGCAGCCGCACGGGCGAGCCCGCCCCCCGCTGGGCCGAGTTGTATTTCCACTCCGCCTACGACCCGTCGGTCGCTCCGCAGGGCAAGCACGTCATGAGCGTGTTCGCCGAGTACGCGCCGTACACCCTGGCCTCGGGCTCATGGGACGAGCGGCGCGAGGCCGTGGCCGACGCGGCGTTCCATGAGATCGCCCGATTCGCGCCGGACGTCGTCGAGTGCGTGACCGCTCGCCAGGTGCTGGCGCCGCCGGACATCGAGCGCGCCGTCGGGCTCTCCGGCGGTCACATCTTCCAGGGGGAATGCCTTCCCAACCAGATGTGGGATCGCCGCTTCTCCCCGCGCACGCCCATGCCCGGCCTCTACATGTGCGGGGCGAGCACCCACCCGGGTGGCAGCGTCATGGCCATCAACGGCCGCAACTGCGCGATGGCAGTCCTCGCCGACACCGATGGCGACCGAGGTTAGCGACCCAGCCGGAGCGCGTTGCGGATGAGGCTCATCTCCTCGCGGTCGGCCACGCGGAGCACCAGCAGCATCGCCCCGTAGATGAGCGCTGCGGCGACCACGATCACGAACAGCAGCACGCGGTTCTGATGCGGGTTGGCCACGTAGATGAAGCCGCCCATCACCAGCCCCGCGACGACCGCTTTCCACGAGGTCCGAAGCAGCGGGATCGTACCCAGCTGGGCGCGCAGCACCAGCCACCCGACGACCACCAGCGCTGCCTCGGTGACCACCACCGCCCAGCTGGCGCCGAGATATCCGTAGCGAGGAATGACGACAAGGTTGACGCCAACGTTGATCACCAGTCCCACCATGGCGACAAGGGCGAAGACGTTCTGCTTGTCGATGGCGTTGAGAGTGGCCGCGAAGGTGTTGTCGGCGAACATGAACACGATCGCGAGCGCGAGGATCTGCAACGCCGGCTCGGACCCCGCGTACAGATGGAGCAGGCTGTTGAACTGCGGAGCGAGCAGGAAGACACCCACGCTGATCGGCCAGCCGAGGATCACCAGGGCCTTGAAGAACTTCTCCGCCAGCGGCAGGACGCGCTCAGGCGATCGTCGGTGATACACGGAGAGCACCGGAAAGATCACGCTGCGCAATGCGAACGGGATGAAGAGCAGCGACTCGAACGGCTTGTACGCGAAGGTGTAGTAGCCGACCTCCTGGTAGGGCCGGAAGCGCTGCAGGATGGGAACGTCCACCTTGAAATAGACGGTCGTGATGATGAACGTGATCCCGAGCGGTACGGCGACCCGCACCCACGACAGCAGGAGTCCCGGCTCGAACTGCAGGCCCGGCCGGATCACCCCCATGACCGCGAGCACGATCGCGAAGTACACGCACGCGAAGGCGTAGCTGATCGCATACGCCCACAGGAAGAACCCGGTGTCCGCATTGATGTGGACACCGATGACGACGAGGGCAAAGACGACCAGCGTCTCAGGGATGATCTCGATGATCTCGAAGGTGAGCCGCTGCAGCGCGTACAGCGTGTTGCGCAGCAGCAGCTGATACCCGGACAGGACGAGGATCGCGAATGCCGGCCAGAGCAACGAACGAACGCCGGCGACGTACAGCGCGGCGAAGATGAGCGGCAGTCCGACGGCCGCCCCCAGCACCTTGAGCGAGGCCACGTTGTTCCAGTAGCGTGAGAGTTGGTCGGTGTGGCGAGCGCCCTCGCGCACGTAGAGCGCTGAAAACCCCAGGTCGGTGACCGTGCCCACCAATCCCACGTAGGTCACCGCCGTCTGCATCTGCCCGAACCGGGTGGGGTCGAGGTAGTTGCCGATGATGATCACGGCAAGCAGGGCGATGATCCGCGAGATCACGCGCACCACGAGGATGAGCATCGTGTTGCGCAGCGCCCGCATCCCGAGCCCGCCCGGCATATCCGGCGTCATCGCGCCGGGCGCCGCGGCTTCGTCCTGCAAGGCGCCTCATTCTATCCGCGCCTTCGCGCAATGCCCACCGCCAATCCCGGTCGATACACTGCGAAGCCATGCCTGACGTCGCGGCCGAGCGACCTCGCACCGACGCTGAGCAACGCACCGACGGCGGCGCGCTGATGGCGCGAACCCTTCGTGAACGTGGCGTGACCACGGTGTTCGCCGTTCCCGGCGGCCACATCCTGCCGTTTCTCGATGCGTGCATCGACGAGGACGTCCGCATCATCGATACCCGGCACGAGGGGGCGGCCGTGCTCGCCGCCGAGGGCTGGGCGCTGGCCACCGGGGACACCGGCGTGGCCGCCGTCACGGCGGGACCGGGCTTCGCGAACGGCCTGATCGGCCTCCTCGACGCCGCAGCCTGGAGCGTCCCGCTGGTGATGCTCGCGGGCCGCACGAGCCGCACTCGCCAGGGGCGCGGGGCGGTCGCGGACGTCGACCAGCGCGCGATCGCAGCTCCGATCGCGAAATGGGCCGCGAGCTGCTCGGAGCCCGGACGTGTACCGCGGTATGTCGCCGAGGCGATGCATCGCGCCCGCAGCGGATGCCCCGGCGCTGTCTACCTCGAGGTGGATTCCCACGCCGTCTACGGCAAGGCGGCCCCCCTCGAAGTCGCGCCGACCGGCTTCTCGACGGCGCCGGCACGATCCGCTGGCGCTCCGTCCGACATCGGTGCCGCTGTCGCCGCACTCGCGGCGGCCGAGCGCCCGCTCATCGTGGCCGGGAGCGGCGCCTTCTGGTCAGGAGCGGGCGCCGGCATCGGACGCTTCGCCGAGATCGCCCACATCCCGGTGATCACCGCGAGCGCGGCTCGCGGGGTCGTGGCGGACTCGCATGCCTGGAGCCTCGGGTCGCTCGTGCACGGCGGTCTGGCCATTCCGAGCGCCGATTGCGTGCTCGTTCTCGGCTCGGCATTCAACGCAAACGTGATGTACGGGGGCGCCCCGTTGTTTGGTACCGAGCAGATGATCATCCAGGTCGATATCGCACCCGAGCGCATCGGCGGCAACCGCACCGCGGATGTGACCGTGATCGGAGACATCGAGTCGGTGATGCGCGACATGGGTGACGCCTGGACCGCGACGCCGCCGGGGCGGGACGAGTGGCTGATTCGCGCGCGCTCGCTGGCCACGGCGTCGCTGGACTTCTGGAACCGTCAGGTCGACGAGCACACCGGGGAACTCGTGCACGCCGGTGCCGCGGCACGAACGATCGCCGCGCTGGTTCAGGAACGGTTCGCCGGCAAGGCGACCCTCGTGGCCGACGGGGGCGACGCCCTCGCGTGGGCGCTCGCGTATTTCGGAGCGGAATTGCCGGGCCGCCTGCTCACCACCACGACTGCCCTGGGGACACTCGGCGTCGGCATGCCCTTTGCCATCGCTGCGCAGGCGGCGCGACCCGACGAGCGGGTCTTCCTCTTCACCGGGGACGGATCGTTCGGGCTCAGCGCCATGGAGGTGGCCACCGCCGTGCGCCACAGGCTCGCGGTGATCGTGATCGTCTCCAACAACGCCGGATGGGGGGACGTCCGCTATGAGCAGGATGAGCTGTTCGGGCCGGGACGCCATGTGGCGAGCACCCTTCCCGGCGTTCGCTACGACCGCCTCGCCGAAGCCCTGGGCGGCCACGGTGAGCACGTCGAGCGTCTCGACGATCTGCGGTCGGCGCTCGAGCGATCGATCGACAGCGGGGTCTGCAGCGTCATCGACGTCCAGACCGACCCGTCGGTCATCTCCGAGTTGCTCCGCATGGTTGCCCAGCTCGGGCTGATGTAGGCATGCGAGCGATCAAGCTTCTCGAGGCACACCGCCTCGAGCTCGTCGACATCCCTGCCCCCGAGGCAGCGCCCGGGGAGGTGGTGATCCGGGTCGAGGGCTGCGGCATCTGTGGCTCCGACCTGACCTCGTACAAGGTCGGGCTGTTCACCGACACGGTTCCGGGCCACGAGATCGCCGGCCTCATCGATTCCGTGGGCGACGGGGTCGTCGGGTGGACGGCCGGTGAACCCGCGGTCATCGACCCCAAGATCCCCTGTGGCGTCTGCGACGACTGCCGCAACGGAGCGTCGTATCGCTGCGCCATGGCCCTCACCGCGGGCATCGGGTTTGCCCGCGACGGTGGATTCGCGGAGCTGGTCGCGACGCCCGCGTCGCTGCTGCATCGGCTTCCGGCCGGACTGGCGCTGGAGCACGCGTGCCTGGTCGAACCGCTGTCGGTCGCGATTCACGGCGTCGACCGGGCTCGCCTGCAGCCCGGTGATCCTGTGGTGGTCATCGGCCTCGGCCCTATCGGGCTGCTGACGGTGGCGACCCTGCATGCCCGCGGTATGGGGCCGATCATCGGTGTCGAACCGGTGGAGGATCGGCGCCGGCTCGCCCGTGATCTCGGCGCGGCAACCGTCGTCTCCGAGCTTCGCGAGGTGCGCGGTCATACCGGTCCGACACCGGCCGTGATCGAATGCTCGGGATACGCGCCGATCCTCCACGCCGCCGCGGAACTGGTGGCGCCCGGAGGCCGGCTCGTGCTCGTTGGCGTGCCCTTCGGCGAGACCAGCGTCATACCGCTGATGTGGGTGACCCGCGAGATCGAGATCATGGGGAGCATCGCCTCGAATGCAGCCGACTTCGCGGTATCGCTCGCGATGCTGGCGGCCGACCCCGGGATCGCCAGGATCGCCACCCGCCGCGTATCCCTCGCTCAGGTGCCCGAGGCTTTCGAGGAGTTGATCACGCCTTCTTCGGGCGGGAAGGTGGTCGTCGACCCCGGACTGTAAGCGGGGGCTTGGTCGCGGCCACGGCCGCGGGAACGATGGGCACCGCTGCGACCGCGCGCCAGCAGTACCACGCCGCAGTACTGCGGTAGGGCCGGAGGATCTCGCCCAGGAGCATCAGCGCTTTCGGGGTGGGCGGCGCCGCCATCTCGTGGATGCGTGCCCAGCCGTTGCGGATGCCGAGGTCATCCACCGGCCACACGTCCGGTCGGCGGAGTTGGAACAGCAGGAACATCTCGGCGGTCCACGGCCCCACGCCACGCACGGTCACCAGGCGCGCGACGATCTCGGCGTCGCCAAGCTCGTCGAGATCGTCCGTCGGCACCGTGCCGTCGACGAATTTGGCAGCGAGATCGATGATGGCAGCGAGCTTGTTCGCGGAGAGCCCAGCCGCGCGCATGGTTTCGGGTTTGGCCGCAAGAACCGCTTCGGGCACGACCGGCTCGCCGCCCAGGGCCGCGACGAGCCGCCCATGGATGGCACGCGCCGCGGCGCCGGCGAGCTGCTGAAACACGATTGCGCTGAGCAGGGATTCGAACGCCGAGCCCGTCGGCGGCCGCACGTCCATGGTCACGGTGGTCTCGACGACTCGACGGAAAGCCGGGTCGGCTCTGACGATGTGCGCGGCGGCTGCGCTCAGCCTGGTCATGCCGGTGGTGCCTCCACAGTGCCGGCCAATCCCTCGATGACGCGTGCTCCGGGAAGTCGAAGCAATCCCGCGGGTGCGAGCCTGATCTTCATCGACCGGCTGCCGCCCCCGATCACGACTGTGTCCTGGGTCATCACGTGGGCATCGATGTAGAGCGGCAGCTCTTCTGGCAGGCCGAACGGGGTCACGCCACCGATCATCATGCCGGTGAGGTCGCGGGTCTGATCGGCCGAGGCGAACGACGCCTTGCGCACCCCAAGCAGGTCGCACACCGCATGGTTCACATCGAGCCGGCAGGTCGCAAGCACGACGCACGCGCATGCAACACCCGCCTCCTTGCGAGCGGCAACCACGATGGTGTTCGCGGACTGCCCCGGAGGCACACGGTACCTGGCGCAGAACGCCGCCGTGTCGGCGAAATCGGGGTCGCAGGCGAGTGTCTCGTGTGCGACGCCGAGCGCCGCGAGCCGGTCGCGCACCCTTGCCTCGATGGCGGGCGCCTCGTCAGTGAGCATCGCACCCGCATGGTGGACCCGTAGAGTCCTCCCCCAGCATGCGCATCACCGCTCCCACCGAGACGGCGCCCGGCGAGACCCGGGTCGCCCTGGTTCCACGATCAGCCACACAGTTGGTGTCCACGGGTGCAACGGTAGCGATCCAGGCGGGCGCGGGGATGGCAGCGGGCATCACCGACGCGGCGTACAGCGAGGTGAGCGCGGAGGTGGTCCCGGACCGGAAGACCCTCCTGGCAGACGCCGACATCGTGGTGGTCGTGCGCCGCCCAGACGTGACGTTCGTCAGCGGCCTGAAACGGGGAGCGATCCTCGTCGGCGTGCTCGAGCCCGCCGGTGACCCTGCGCTGGTTCGCGCCCTCGTCGACGGTGGCATCACCGCGTTTCGCCTGGAGGCGATGCCCCGGATCAGCCGCGCCCAGGACATGGACGTGCTCTCCTCGATGGCAACGCTTGCCGGGTATCACGCGGCGGTGATGGCAGCATTCCGGCTGCCGCGAATCTTCCCGTTGATGATGACCGCGGCCGGGACGATCACCCCGGCGCGCGCGCTCATCCTCGGCGCCGGCGTCGCCGGTCTGCAGGCGATCGCGACCTGCCGGCGTCTCGGTGCGGTGGTCGAGGCTTTTGACGTGCGGCCCGCGGTGCGGGATCAGGTCGAGTCACTCGGCGCTCGCTTTGTCGAGACCGGCGTCGAATCGGAGACGCAGCAGGATACCGGTGGGTACGCGCGCGAGCTCGAGGCAGACGCCCAGGCTCGCCAGCGCCAGGTGCTCGCCGAGCACGTCAAGGAGTCGGACGTGGTGATCACGACCGCGCTGATCCCCAACCGCAAGGCGCCGGTGCTCGTCACCGCGGACATGGTCGCGTCGATGCGAACCGGCTCGGTGCTCGTCGACCTCGCCGCGCCGGGAGGTGGCAACTGCGAGCTCACGCGCCCGGATGAAGAGGTCAACGCCAACGGCGTGCTCATCCTCGGGCCGACCAACCTTCCGGCCTCCATCCCGGGGCAGGCAAGCCAGCTGTATTCGCACAATGCAACCCGTTTTCTGATGCAGCTGCTCAAGGATGGGCAGGTTCACCTCGATTTCGACGACGTCGTGATCAGTCAGACATGCATCACCCACGAGGGCAAGGCGATGGGTGAGCAGATCGAGGCACTCCTGCAGGGAGCGACTGCGTGAGCCCTGCGCAGACGCTCGCACTCGGTGCCTTCATCTTCGCGCTCGCGGTGTTCGTGGGATTCCTGCTCATCTCGAAGGTCCCGACGATGCTGCACACGCCGCTGATGTCGGGGACGAACTTCATCCACGGCATCGTCCTGGTCGGGGCGATCACCGTGGCTGCCGGCGCCAATGACACGCTCGGATACATCATCGCCATCGCCGCGGTGCTGCTCGGCACGCTCAACGTCGTCGGCGGCTGGGTCGTCACCGACCGCATGCTGCAGATGTTCCGGCGCCGGCCCGCGGCTGACGCGCACAAGCCGGAATCGCCGCCGGCGACATCGGACCGCTGACCACGATGCAGCCGTCCGCGCTGACCACCCTTGGCTACATGCTGACCGCGATCAGCTTCATGTTCGGCATCCAGCTGCTGCGCTCGCCGGCCACCGCACGCCAGGGGAATCGCGTGGCGGCGGTGGGCATGTTGCTCGTGCTCGGCATCACCGCCGCGCTCGTTCACAACACCAGCAACTGGCCGCTGATCATCCCGCCGATCGTCATCGGCGCTCTCATCGGCACGGTATCGGCACGGCTCGTGCAAATGACCGCGATGCCGCAGATGGTCGCGCTCTTCAACGGCATGGGCGGCGGCTCCGCAGCGCTCATCGCCGCCCAGGATTTCCGCACCTCGGTCGCCGCCGGGACCGCCCACCCGGACATCACGTGGGCGATCATGGTGAGCTGCGTGATCGGGTCACTCAGCTTTGCGGGCAGCCTGGTGGCATTCGCGAAGCTGCAGGAGTTGATGCCGGGGCGGCCGCTGACATACCAACTGCAGAGTGCGGTCAACGGTCTGCTCCTGCTGGTGATCCTGGCGCTCGGGGTCTACCTGATCGTCGCTGATCAGAACCTCGCGCTCTTCGCGGCGTACATCGTGCTGTCGCTGGTGCTGGGCGTGCTCTTCGTCGTGCCGATCGGCGGCGCCGACATGCCGGTGATCATCTCGCTGCTCAACTCCTTCACCGGGCTTGCGGCGGCGAGTACGGGATTCGTGCTGAGCAACGATGTGCTCATCGTCAGCGGCGCGCTGGTCGGCGCGTCGGGAACCATCCTGACCCTGGCGATGAGCAAGGCGATGAATCGATCGCTGTTCAACGTCCTTTTCAGTGGCTTCGGTTCAAAGGTCGAGGCGGCCGGCAGCGCGGCGGGCGCCGAGGGCGGCACCATTCATCCCACCACCGTCGAGGACCTTGCGCCGTTGCTGGCGTTCGCGCAACTCGTGGTGTTCGTCCCCGGATACGGCATGGCGGTCGCGCGTGCGCAGCACGAGGTCAAGGAGCTCGCCGACGAGCTCGAGAAGCGCGGCGTCACCGTCGAATACGCGATCCACCCGGTGGCGGGACGCATGCCCGGCCACATGAACGTGCTGCTCGCCGAGGCCAACGTGCCGTACCCGCAACTCAAGGAGATGGATGCGGTGAACGGCGACTTCCCACGCACCGACGTGGCGGTGGTCATCGGCGCCAACGATGTCGTGAACCCCGCGGCGCGCACCCAGACCAACAGCCCGATCTTCGGCATGCCGATCCTCGATGTCGACCAGGCGAAGACTGTCGTGGTTCTCAAGCGCAGCATGGCGACGGGCTTTGCCGGGGTCGACAACCCGCTCTTCTACAAACCGAACACGCTGATGCTGTTCGGCGACGCGCGCTCCTCAGTGGCCGCGCTGGTCGCCGAGGTCAAGAAGCAGTAGTGTCCGGGGCCTTGCCGGTGCTTGCGACACTGCGCAAGGCGATGAGCAGGTCCGCGGGAGCGGTGTCCTTCACCACGTAGCCGACTGCCCCACTCTTCAGCGCCTCGACCATGCGCTCGTGGCCGCCAAAGGACGTCAGCATCATCACCCGCGTGCTCGGTTCGGTCTCGACGAGCCGTCGCGTGGCCTCGATCCCGCCCATGCCGGGCATGGAGAGGTCCATGAGGACGATGTCGGGATGCAATTCGGCAGCCATCTCGAGCGCCTGCTCGCCCGAGTCCGCCATGCCGACAACCTCGATGTCGGGCTCGTGTCCGAGAAACGAGGCAAGCCCTTTGCGGACGACCGGATGGTCGTCGACGATCATGACGCGGGTCGCTGCAGGGGGCATCCGTGACCCACTCTACTCGATGGGCAGCGTGAGAACGACAAGGGTGCCGCGACCTCGCTCGGAGTCGATGGTGAGCGTTCCGCCGACCTCCTCCGCAAGCTCTTCAATCGCCTGCGTGCCGAGATGTCCCGCCGATCGCCGGCGCTCGACGTCCTCGCGGGTGAAGCCCACTCCATCATCCTCGATACTCAGGATCGCCGAGCCGTCCTCGGTGATCAATTCCACCTTGACGTTCTTTGCCTTCGCGTGCGCGGCAACGTTGCGAAGGATCTCATGTGCCACCCGGAAGATCAGCGCCGCGCGATCTTTGCGGAGCCGGAGATCGGATGGCAGGTTGAGTTCTGTGTTGGTGCCCTTGCGCTTCATGTCGCGCAGGACCTCGAGCAGCGCAGCCTGGAGCCCCTCACGACGGAGCGTCGGCGGAGCCAGCTCGATGATCAGCGTGCGCAACTCCTTCATGGCTCCGCGGGTGTCGGCCGCGGACGCTTCCAGCAATTCGAGGAGTGCGGCGTGGCCGTTGTCGACGACGGGTTGCGACTTGAGCTGCGAGGCCTCAGCGGACAGCGTCAACGCCATCCCCGCAAGGTTCTGTACCACACCGTCGTGCAGATCGCGCGCGATTCTTCTCCGTTCCGCCTCCGAAGCGTCAACCGCTTTTTGCAGCAGTCTCTCCTTTTCCTTCTGATCCAGCATGCGCTCCTCTTCTCGCGCCGCTCGCTCCTCCTCATTCTTCTGCACATTGCGGGTGTAGCGGATGAGAAACCCGTGCAGCAGGATCACCGGCGCGAGCAGCGCCATGAAACCCACCGAGTGTTCGTTGCGCTGCATGGTCACGAACGCAAAGGCGGCAAAGCCATATCCGATGCTGTATGGCAGGACCGAGAAGCGTGCTTGCAGGACGCGTTTCATCGGAGCGCTGGGGTCCGAGAGGCGAATGACCATCGCCACCAGGCCCGAGTTCACCGTGAAGTGGATGAATCCGGCGGCGAGACCTGCCGCGAGATCCGAGCCCGTGCTCCGCCGGATCCAGAAGAACGCGCCCCAGGCGGCGACGTTGGCCAGGAATTCATTGGCGATGTTGAAGCTCGTCCGGAACCAACCGTTCCGGCTGCGGACGGACACGCCGATCGGCTCTGCCAGGGCACCGACCGCCGCTCCCACGGGTCCGAACGTGACCGAGAGACCGAGTTGGACAAATGGCGTCGGCACCCATGAGACGCTGGCACCTGGCCTGGGCCTGATCGCGAAGACCGACATCAGGAAGATCGTCACGCCGGCGATCACGAGGGTTACGGGGTCGGCCGGTAGGACGTCGGCCGGTAAGCGGATCGTGAGAGCCGCGATGCCCCCAACGATCAGGGCGGCAGCGACGGTGGCGCTGACGTAGGCGACCAGCGCCACGTTGTAATCCACAGGTCCGAGCGCCGGCGTCTTCGGCAGCAGGTCCATGCGGCGGATCGCAATCACGGCATTGCGAAACAGCCGACCCTTGTCAGCCACGTGCGTCCGGGGCGCGACCGCGTCCTGCGACATGGGTTGGATCCTATTCCGCACGCGGCGTACGACGCGGTGTACGTGACAGCATTGTCAGCGCGCCACGAACGGAAATCCCAACGGTGGTTTGGCGTTTGACGCGTTGCACTACCACCATCGCGTCGCTCGCGTCAGTTATCACAACGCGAAGATACAACGAAGAAATGTGAACGCAAGATCGTGCGACAGGTCTTAAGCCCAGAGAACCTCCAGAGGATTACAGTACGTGCAATACCAGCGCGTCGGCGGTCAGGTCTCACGCTACCCGCAGGCGCAGATTCCTAGGAGGTTCCCATGGCTACTTGGGGCGATAGCGAAAACTGGGGATAGCCCCCAGGGTTGCCCGGCACTCACTGTAGAGCGCCGGTGTGACGATCTATTGGGTAGTTGCGTGACGACCTGATAACGGGTCGATCGCGTCACTATCACGGAGGGGCCTGTCGATGGCGGGCCGCCGGGTGCGCACATGCGCGCATTCGGCCCCGGTTGGCTGTATCTCGCGTACGCTTGGGACGCGATTGAGAACCCCTAGAAGGAAACGACGCTGAGAGCTTCGGTGGGCGCGTCCACCGCCCCGTTGCGCGCGCCTCATCGTGTACTGAGCCCGCCCGTTCGTTTGCTGATGGCCGCAGGAACCTCCAGCTACGGGGACTGGCTCACGACGGTGGCACTGGTCGTGCTCCTCTTCCGAGCCACCCATTCCCCGATCGGCCCCGCGGTGTACATGATCACTCGGGTGGCTCCACGGCTCATCGGGCCATTTCCCGGCGGGGCGCTTGCTGATCGATATGGGCCGGCCCGCATCGCCGCGGGGTGCGCGGTTCTCCAGGGTGTGCTCACCGCCTCGATCGTCGTGTTCGCCGAGAGCCTGATCATCTGGCCGATCTTTGTGGTCGTGGCCTGCGCTCAGTTCTTCGGCTCGGCCGCCCAACCGTGCTACGGAGCGCTGATCCCGCGTGTCACTGATGCTGCTGGTCTCGGGCGCATCCAGGGGACCTATTCGGCACTGAACAGCTCCAGCCTCATGGTCGCTCCCGCAATCGGTGCGCTGGCGCTCCCCTTCACGGCGCCGGAGGTCCTCGTCGCCATCGACGCCGCCACGTTTTTCGTGGCCGCAGCGCTCCTCGCGACGCTTGTGGGCGTTGGCACCAGCGCCGCGGTGCCGACCAGGAACACCCGAGGGATGTCGGCGGGGGTGCCGATCGTGCTTCACGATCCGATGCTTCGATTCCTCGCCGTTGCCTACATTTCGAATGCGGCCGCGGTTACCGCGCTCCAGGCTGTGCTCGTGGTGGCCGCAGCGCAGCGGTTCGGTCATGACACGGCCGTCGGCTGGCTGTATGCGGCGATTGGAGCCGGCTCGCTGCTCGGAACGCTGCCGGTCATACGAAAGACCCCGGAACGCGTCGGTCAGAAGCCGATCATCGCCTTCACGGCCCTCGAGCTCGCGCCGCTGGCGGCGTTTGTCTTCGTCACCAATATCGTGCCCGCTGTCGCTCTCCTGTTCCTGAGCGCTGTCGGCGCGACCCTCTACCAGACGCGAGGCGCCGTCGGCTTGCAGCAGCGAGTACCCCGTGAGCTGCTGGGGCGGACCACCGCAGTCGAGCGTTTCGCCGGCTACCTCGGCATGTTGTTCGGGGCGATCGCCGCCGTTTCGCTGGTTCAACCCTTCGGCTGGGAGTCCACCGTCCTCATCGTCTGCGCAGTCGGGGCGACCCTCCTCTTCATCACCGCAGTCAGCGAGAGCAGTCAGTCCGCCTGAAGTCGATCCGCTGACGGGATGCCGTTTAGGCCCCGCAAAGACTTGTGCAGATGTGGACAACGCTTGTTAACTCAGGCCAGGCAGCGCGAACGCGCCGAGCGTGAACGCCGCACCCTGTCGAAGCCAACCTCGCCCGACCGGTAGGACGAGGACCTTGGCGCCGGCGGTATCCATGGAGGCGGAAATGGCGGACGGCGTAGCCTGGGGCTGATTCCCCAACCCTTGACCCTCGGGGACGCCCGGGGTTTCTGAAATCCGTTGGGTGCGACGCCGTGGGTCTACCTGCGGCGTCGCGCTTTGTTTTCCGCCACCCGATCCAGGAGTGGACATGCCGATCGACGTGGCACGCTTCTTCCCGCAGGCAGCAGGGACGCTGCCGAGGGCCGATCGATCCGCACGCCTGTTGGTGGCGGCCGGGATCTCGACGTACGGGGACTGGCTCACCGTGGTCGCGCTGGGGGTCCTGCTGTTTGACCTGACCCACCGGCCCGAGGCGCCCGCGCTGTACATCCTCGCGAGATTCGCTCCGAGGGTGTTCGGGCCCACGCTCGGTGGGTCGCTCGCTGATCGCCTCGGGCCGAGCCGGGTCGCCGGGTGGTCCGCGCTTGGACTGTGCGCCCTGACGGCCGCCATCGTGGTCCTCGCCAATACCGGGACGATATGGGCGATTCTCGTGGCGGTGGCCTGCGCCGGCTTCCTGGGCTCCGTCGCGCAGCCGAGCTACGGCGCATGTATCCCTCGAGTGACCCCTCCTCCCCGGCTCCTGCGCGTCAACGCGCTCTACAGCGGAATCTTCGAGTCGAGCGTGCTGGTGGCCCCGGTCATCGGGGCGGTCGTCCTGCCGTTCGTGCAGCCGCAACTCCTCGTCGCGGCTGACGCCGTGTCGTTCGGCGTCGCCGGCATCCTCGTGCTTTCGCTGCGCGTCGGTCCGGTGGCGGGGGGAGCCTGGCGGCCGCGCGATCGATCCCGCGCCGCTACCGTGGTGGCCCGCGATCCGATGCTCCGGGCCCTGGCGGCCTCCTTCTTCTGTAGTGCGGCCGCGATCACCGCGCTCCAGGCGGTGCTGGTCGTTGCCGCAGCCGAGCGCTTCGGGCACGCCACCGATGTTGGGTGGCTCTACGCGGCGGTCGGCGCCGGTGGGGTCGCCGGAAGCGTCCTGCTCCTACGCTGGACTCCCCGCGCGATCAGCGCCCGAGGCATTGCGATCGGCTTCCTGCTCGAGGTCGTTCCCATCGGCCTTTTCGCCCTGGTCGGCGGACTGATTCCGGCGCTCGGCCTGCTGGTTGTCAGCACCGCCGCTGCGGCGCTCTACCAGACTCGCGGACAGACCGCGCTCCAACAGCGCGTTCCGGCCGAATTGCTCGGCAGGGTCAACGGCGTGATGCGCCTGCTCCTCTACGCGGGCATGCTCGTTGGAGCGATCGTCGCGGTGGTACTGGTCGGGCCGATCGGCTGGACAGCGCTCGTGCTCGGCACCGCGGCCGTCTCGGTCGTGGCATTCGTGCCGGCAGCGGTCACGTATCGCCGGCAACCACGGCGCCCCGACGAGGTCACCCTCGCCGGGACACCCATGGTGCTGGTCTCAGCTCAGACCGTGACCGCCTCGCGGACTTCCTTCTCGATCGGCAGGCCGACCGAGTTGCCCCACTCGCTCCACGATCCGTCGTAATTGCTCACGCGCGGGAAGCCGAGCAGGTAGCTCAGGACGAACCAGGTGTGCGACGAACGCTCGCCAATCCGGCAGTACGTGATCACCGACTTGTCGTCGGTGACGCCCTGCGCGGCGTAGAGCTCGCGGAGTGCGTCCGCCGGCTTGAAGGTGTCGTCGTCCTGGATTGCCTGGGCCCAGGGAATATTGGCCGCGCCGGGAATGTGTCCGCTGCGCTGTGCGCCTTCGTTCGAGTACTCGGGCGGCGCCGAGATCTCACCCTTGAACTCGGCTGGCGAGCGAACGTCCACGAGCGCGCGCCCATCGACACCGAGCGCCTTCTCGACGTCGCTTCGGAAGCTGCGAATGGAGGTGTCGGCGTCTGCCGCCCTGTATGAGGTCGCGGTGACGGACGGCGTCGCCTCGGTGACCTCGCGTCCCTCGTCGATCCACTTGCGCCGACCGCCGTTGAGCAGGCGGATGTCACGGTGGCCGTAGATCCGGAAGGTCCAGAACGCGAACGCCGCGAACCAGTTCCGGAAGTCGCCATAGAGGACGAGCGTGGTGTCCGGGGTCGCGCCGACCCTTGAGAGGAGCTGCTCGAACTGCTCCTTCGAGAGGATGTCACGGCGCACCGTGTCGTTGATGTCGCGCTTCCAGTCGACCAGCGCGGCGCCGGGGATGTGCCCCAGCTCGTACGAGGCCGACGGGTCGTAGTCCACTTCGAGCACCCGCACCTGAGGGTCGGTGAGGTGACCGGCCAGCCACTCGGTGGTGACCAGGACCTCTGGATGGGCGTATTCAGTCATGGGGAAAGCTCCTGTTGCGTATTTGGTGTTGCAGCGCGCGGCGACCCCGCCGCACGATTCCACGATGCCCGACGCGGCCGGAGTGCCGGCGCGTCGCGAAGCTCATCAGGCCGAGGCTGGACAGCTTGCCCTGTCGGACCGGCAGCGTCCCCAGTCGAGCCAGCGACGGCGTGTGAGCCGCGGTGTCCCGTCCATGTCTGAACCGATGGTATGGAATCCCTAGCGCTGAAGTCAAGTTTCCGCGGACCGGACCGCCCGGATCACGCAGCGCTGCTGTCCTCCACGTGCCGAGCCAGGAGATACGCGCGGGTCGTCTGCACCTCGACGTCCGGGTAGGGCGAGCGCACCAGCCGCGCCTCCACGATGAAGCCGGCCGCCGTGACCTGCGCAACAAGCTGTTCGAGGTCGAAGAACCGGAAGTCCATGTCCACGGCGACGCCGAGCATCTCCTCGGCGTGAACCGTGGCGTCTCCGTCCTGTCCCAGGTGGACAGCGATCAGAAGCAGTCCACCAGTCACGACGGTGCGGCGAAACTCGCGCAGCGCCGCGCGCACCTCGGCGTCACTGGTGAGGTGGATGATCGAGTAGAAGGCGATCAATCCCTGCCAGCGGCCGTCTCGCGCGTCGAGGCGCGTCATCGTGCCAATCTCGAAGGACAGGTCCGGATGCAGCGCCCTCGCCCGCTCCACCATCACCGGCGAGAGGTCGATCCCGGTGACCCCGAGCCCCAGGCCGGCGAGGAAGGCGGCGACATGGCCGGGACCGCAGCCCGCGTCGCAGACGGAGGCGCCGGCGCCAAACGCGCCCTGGACCTGCTCGGCGAACGCGGTCAGCAACGCTCGGTCGAGCGGCTTGTGCCGCAATTCGTCGTGGACGCGCTCGATGTAGGCGTCGGTGACGGCGTCGTAGCTGACGCGCACGCGTGCCTGGTGATCCGGGGTATCGCCGCCGCCTGCTATCTTCGCGGCGTCATGCGCCCGTGGACCGCTCGCGCCCTCGCCGCCGGGGTCGACCTGGTGTGCCTGGCGGTCTTCGTCGTGCTCGGACGGGCGAGTCACGACATCTCCTCGGGGATCGGGTGGTATCTCACGGTGCTCTGGCCGTTTGTCGTCGGCTGGTTCGGGGCTGCGCTCGCGCTCCGCTTGTACCGATCGCCGTTCGACCGGTGGGTGATCCTGGCGTGCACCTGGGTTGGCGGGTGCGCGATCGCCCTGGTGCTGCGGGCTGCGGTCACCGGTCGCAGCACACCGATCGCCTTCATCATCGTGGCCTATATCTTCATCGGGGCGGCCACCTTCGGGTGGCGCCTCATCGCGTACGCCGTCGCCCGGGTCCGCATCCGCCGGTCGAGCTCGGCTCGGGTCAGCTGACACACCAACTCCGGAGGTTGCGTTCCGAGCCGGCCTACACTCAAGGCATGGCCGGTGTGGTTCTCCTGCTCGTCCTCGGCGCCGGCATCGGTGCGCTGATCGTGTGGGGCATGCGCCTGCCGCCGACCCGGCCGCGACCCGACAGCCGCTATCGAGGCCGGACATACATGTCGGTCCACCGCAAGCTCAAACGCAACAAGCCCCCGGACTGACGCGCCCTACTCCCGAAGCTGGAAGGGCACGGAGGTGACCACCACGCCGGGCTGACGCAGGAGCGCCAGCTTGAACGCCAACTCGGATTGGTTGTGGAGCAGCGCCTGGTACCACACGCGCGGCATGACGTCCGGGAGGACGACGGTCACCATGTGATCACCCTCGCGGTGGCATCCCTCGATCACCTGGATCACAGGACTGATCAGCTCCCGGTATGGCGAGCGGACCACGCGGAGCTCGACGTTCGGCGCCCACCGCCTCCATCGCTCGGGAAGCGTGGTGTCGACCTCCTCGTCCGCGTCGACGCGAACGTGCACCGCGGTGATCCTGTTCGCGGTGGTGATGCTGAGCGCGTATTCGACCGCTGCGGCGCTGGCAGCGGTCAGATCGTGGACCGGGATGATCACGCGCTGCTTGCCCAGCGCGTGATGCCTCGGGACCCGCGACAGCTCCTCGCGCGCCCGGGCGTAGTGCCGGTGAATCGACCAGAAACCAAAGACGAGCAGCGGCACCAGGACCAGGACGATCCACGCACCCTCGAGAAACTTCGTGCTGGCAACGATGAGCGCGACAGCACCGGTCGTCGCGGCTCCGGCGGCATTGATCGCCAGCTTCGCGTGCCACCCTCGCTCACGGTTGTGGAGCCAGTGGATCACCATCCCCGCCTGCGACAGGGTGAAGCAGATGAACACGCCGACCGCGAACAGCGGGATGAGGGCGTGGGTTCTGCCTCCAAAGACGATCACCAGTGCGATCGCCAGAAGGCCGATGACGATGATTCCGTTCGAGTACGCGAGCTTGAGACCGCGATGGCTGAACTGGTGGGGGAAGTAGTCGTCGTGTGACATCACCGCCGCGAGCCGGGGGAAGCCGTTGAACGAGGTGTTGGCGGCCAGCAGCAGGATCGCGGCCGATGAGATCTGCACGATGAAGAAGAGCGGGCTGTTCGGAGCGGTGGCCTGCCCGATCTGGGCGATCACGTTGGCCTGGTCGGTGGGAACCGCACCGATGCTCCGGCCGAGCATCGCCACACCGAGGAAGAGCACGCCGAGCAGGACCGCGATGATGGTCAACGTCCGCGCGGCGTTGCGCGACTCGGGCGGCTCGAATGCCGGGACGCCGTTGGCGATGGCCTCGACCCCGGTCATCGCGGTGCACCCGCCCGCAAACGCGCGCAGGGCGAGGATGAGCGTCACCCCCTCGGTTGCATTGGGAAGGGCATGGAGATGCTGGGGTGGGTTGCCCGTGGCGATACGCAGGGCGGCCACGACGAGCAGCGCCGCAAGCGAGATCACGAAGACGTAGGTGGGCAGGATGAACGCCGCGCCCGCCTCGCGCACCCCGCGGAGGTTGACGACCATCAGCACCACGATCGCGACGACTTCGATCACCACGCGATAGGTGTCGAGCCCCGGGGCGAACGCGGTCAGCGCCGCCACCCCGGCGGTCACCGACACCGCGACCGTGGTCAGGTAATCGACCATCAGGGCGCCGGCGGCGACCAGTCCCGCGGTGCGGCCCAGGTTCCGGCTCGCCACCGTGAACGATCCGCCGCCGTTCGGATACGCGTGAATTGTCTGCCGGTACGAGAAGGCGACCACCGCGAGCAGGAGGGCGATCGCGGCCGCGATCGGAATGTCGAACGCAACCCCCGCGGACCCCGCAAGCAGCAGCACGTACAGGATCTCATCGGGCCCGTAGGCGACCGACGAGAGTGCGTCCAGGCCGAAGGCACCGATGGCCGCGGTCTTGGTCAGGCGCTCATGCTGCTGCGCAGAACTGGGCAGCGGCCGTCCGAGCAGGGCGCGACCCAGCACTCGCATCCGGCGCGATTATCCATGCCCCGTGGGGCGAGTCGCAGCGCGGCTCAGCGGTCCAGGGGACCGCGAGTCACGCCACGCGGTCCCGGAGCACTTCAGTCGCTCGGTATGCCGCTCGCAGGGGGCGTCGACGCGGCCCCGGAGTACGTGGTGATCGCGCCGGTCGCGGTGTCGTCGGTGATCTCGATCGGTCCGAGCGTCGTGAGCGAGCCGTCGGCGCCGATCGCGTCCATCTGCACGCCGGTGAACCCGTTGTGATCAGTCGACGAGAATGCGTAGGGCGTCAGGCCCGGCCCGTCGGTCCAGTGGCTGCTCTGGACCGCGGCGACGATGCTCGCCCTGGTCGGGTTCTGGCCGGCGGCCTTCAGCGCCTGCACGAACGCGTAGGCCTCAGACATGCCGTACTCGACGTTGCCATCCCAGGGCAACGATGGCGCGTAGGTGGCCTCGATGCCCTTGAAGAGAGTCACCCAGGGGTTGGTGGCGTCGGTCAGCAACGGCAGATACGTGTCGCTGATCGTGCCGCCGATCAAGCCCGCGGGCAGCTTCTTGCCAAGCGCTCCGCCGGTGAGGATCGCGGCGAGGGTCGGCGGATCCGATCCGACATTGCTCACCACGAACTGCGGATGGTAGTTGAGACCGGCGGCACTCGCCTCGGCGATCGCGGTGAAGAGGGGCACCGAGAAGTTAACGATCACCTGGACTCCTTGTGCCTGCAGCCCCGCGATCGCGGCGCCGACCGCCATCGCCCCTGCGGCCGTGGGCGTGTAGTACGCCGGGGTCGCAGCGACATTGAGGCCCTTCCCCTGCAGCGAGTCCATGACGCCCATGAAGCCGTCGGTGCCGAACTCGTCGTTGGGTCCCTGGATGAAGAAGCCGACCTTCTTGCTCGCGAAGTTCGCCGCGATGTACTGCCCGAGGATCTTGCCCTCGATGGTGTAGTTAGGCTGCCAGCCGAAGGTCTCCGGATACTGGGCCGTGTTGTTCCAGCAGTTGCAGCCCGATGCCACGAACAGGTCGGGCACGTGTTCGGAGTTGAGATAGGTCACCACCGACA
>JBAPWO010000285.1:0-2911 GCA_049283735.1 Candidatus Dormiibacterota bacterium | reverse complement strand
TCGCTGCAGCGACGTGTCGCCCTGGGGCAAGAGGATGGAGACGTCCATGTCGGGCGTGAGCGCGTCGGCGAGGGCGAGCATCCGCTCGATGTGCCCCAATCCGACGCCACTGCCGCAGTCGGCGGCGAGCAGCGCCCGTCTGGTCACGACGGGACCGCGCGCGCCGCCGCCCACGCGTGGATCCGTTGCAGGGCGAGGACGACGTCGTCCTGGTCGGAGGAGGTCATCGCCGGGTACAGGGGGAGCGTGACCAGCCGGTCGCACAGCCGCTCGGCTCGCGGAGCCGTGCCGGGAACGCCCCCTCGCTCGCGGTATAGCGAGAGCAGATGCACAGCGGGGTAATGGAGCGTCGCCTCGATTCCCTCCGCACGCAGCGCGTCGATGACCGAGTCGCGCTCGCACCCGAACTCGTCGGGATCGATCTCGATCGCATACAGGTGCCACGCACTCCGGCGTCCGGCCGGTCGAGGGGGAAGACCGATCCCGGGAATGTCGCCGAGGAGCGCGTCGTACCGGTCGGCGATCTCGCTTCGTTCGGCAACCACGTCGTTGAGGCGACGTAGCTGCGAGGTGCCGAGCGCTGCCTGCAACGCGGTGATGCGGTGGTTGTCGCCGAGCATGGTGACGTCATATTTCCAGAGCGCCCCGCTTCGCTCGTCGGCGGCGCTGGTCATCCCATGATTGCGCAGCTTGCGAATGCGGTCGGCAACATAGGGGTCGGATGTCAGGCACGCGCCCCCCTCACCGGTGGTGATCTGTTTCACCGGATGAAAGCTGAGCGTGGTGATATCGGCGAGCGATCCAACCGGCCGTCCGCTCTGCGAAGCGCCGAGCGAATGCGCTCCGTCGGCGATGATCGAAAGCGGCCGGGGCAGCGCCGCCCGCAGCGCCCCGATGTCCGAGGGGAGTCCCGAGTAGTCGACGGTGATCACCGCCTTGGTGCGTGGCGTGACGGCGCGTGCCACCGACTCGGGATCGAGGCAGCGGTCGTCGCCGACGTCGGCGAACACCGGCTTGGCGCCGGCGCGAAGCGCTGCGTTCGCGGTCGCGACGAACGTCAGCGGTGTCGTGATCACCTCGTCTCCGGGTCCGACGCCGAGTGCGAGGACGGCGAGGTCGAGCGCCACGCTGCCGTTTGCGACCGCGACCGCGTGGTCCACCTTGCACCGGGCCGCGAGCGCGTGCTCGAAATCCGCGATGGCCGCGCCGCCGGTGAGGGTGCCCGAGCGCAGCGCGGCAACAACGGCGGCGATGTCGGCGTCATCGAGGTGGTGGCGCCCGTAGGGGAGGGGCTGCACGCGGATCGGCGTCCCTCCCGCGATCGCCGGTGGGCTCGTGACGCTCATCCGACCGGCGCCGGCACCGCCGTCATCGTATGCGGGACGGTTGACAGCAACTCACGGAGCTCGCCGATGTCGAGCCACTGGGTGTTGCGATCGCTGCTGTAGACGAAGTCCTCCGCAACCGGCGTTCCATCACTGGACTCTCGCGGACCCCAGAAGGCGTGTTCGGGCTCCACCACGTAGCACCAGCCCTTGTCCACGGTGTGGCGCGCCTCCTCGGAGGTGATGAGCGACTCGTGGAGCTTCTCTCCAGGCCGGATGCCCGTGTAGCGGACCGGCAGACCAGGCGCGATCGCCTCGGCGAGGTCGAGCACCCGCGTGCTCGGGATCTTGGGCACGAACACCTCTCCACCCGACATGGCGACGAAGCAGTCGGCGACGAACTGGACGGCCTGATCAAGCGTGATCCAGAAACGGGTCATGCGCTCGTCGGTCACGGTGAGCTCGCCGGACCTCGACTGATCGCGGAAGAGCGGGACGACGCTTCCGCGGGAGCCGACCACGTTGCCGTAGCGCACGCAGCAGAGACGCGTGGCGAGCTTGCCGGCGTACACGTTGGCCTGGACGAAGAGCTTCTCTGCGCACAGCTTGGTCGCCCCGTAGAGGTTCGCCGGGCTCACCGCCTTGTCCGTGCTCAGCGCCATGGCTCGAGGGACCCCGGCGTCGAGGCAGACCTCGGCGACGTTCTGAGTGCCGAGGATGTTCGTCTTGATCGCCTCGAACGGGTTGTACTCGCACACCGGCACGTGCTTCAGCGCGGCCGCATGGATGACCACGTCGGCGCCTTCGATGGCGCGCCGCAGACGGTCGCGATCGCGCACGTCACCGATGAAAAAGCGGAGGCGCGGGTCGTCGAACTTCCGCTCCATCTCCGTCTGCTTGAGCTCGTCGCGGCTGAAGATGCGGATCGCGGCGGGGTTCCACTTCGCGAGCGCGGTGCGCGTGAAATGCTGGCCGAACGACCCGGTGCCTCCGGTCAACAGAATGGTCCGGCCTTCGAAATGATTCACAGTCGATCCTCTTTGGACGCCCACATGGCTCCCGGGTAGCCTACGGGACGCCAGCCGCAGCGCGCAGAGCGCCCAGATCGCGTTCGCCGTCTGATGCCGGCGCACGCCGAGTGCCGGAACGCGCTTCTGCCCCCGTCCACTAGCCTTCCATACCTGCGCGGTCGATCACCGCGCCAGCGACGCCGCTGCCGGAGCAACTCGCAGGAGTCATTTGATGGAACTCGCTCTTCACTTCATGAATTTCACCCTTCCGGGCGGGAGCAAAGCCCTGGGTCCGACCCTGGCAGCAACCGCCCAGGCCGCCGAGGAATCCGGCTGCTCGACCTTCACGATGATGGACCACTGGTTCCAGATGGAGGGGTTTGCCACCGCCCAGGACCCCATGCTCGAGGGCTACACGGCGCTCGGCTTCGTTGCCGGGAAAACCGAGCGCATCACCCTGTCGCTCATGGTCACGGGCGTCACCTACCGGCACCCGGGCCTGCTCGCCAAGATCGTGACCACCCTCGACGTCGTCTCCGGTGGGCGCGCCATGCTCGGGATCGGCGCGGCGTGGTA
>JBAPWO010000284.1:0-5618 GCA_049283735.1 Candidatus Dormiibacterota bacterium | reverse complement strand
CCGCACCATCGATGAGACGGTCGACGAAGGTGTCGTAGATGTCCACGTGGACGAAGAGGCGAGTGCCCGAGTCGCACATATGCCCCTGGTGGAAGAAGGTGCCGAAGAGCGCGCCGTCAACGGCGATGTCCAGGTCCGCGTCGGGGCAGACGATGTTCGCCGACTTGCCGCCGAGCTCGAGCGTCACCTTCTTGATGGTCGGGGCGGCGGCGGCGAGGATCTTGCGACCGGTCGCCGTCGACCCGGTGAACGCGACCTTGTCCACGTCGGGGTTCTCGACGAGCTCGATCCCGGCGTCGACGCTGTCCCCGGTGACCACGTTGAGCACACCCCTGGGCAGCAGCCCGGTCTCGTCGATCGCGCGTGCCACCGCGAGCGCGGTCAGCGGCGTCTGCGCGGCGGGCTTGAGCACGATCGAGTTGCCCATCGCCAGCGCTGGTGCGATCTTCCACATCGCGAAGATGAGCGGGTAGTTCCACGGGATGATCCCGGCGCAGACACCGACCGGCTCGCGCTGCACGAAGTTCCAGGAAACGTAGGGCGAATCGATCCAGGGCAGCGGCTCGTACCAGGGGACGCCCAGCGCCTGCTCGGCCATGCTCCGGAACCACTCGATGGCGAGCGGCACGTCCACGACCGACGTCTTGCGCAGCGCCGCGCCGGCGTTCTGGGACTCGAGCAGGCCCCAGCCGTCGGAGACCTCCTGGAGGTGCTCGACGATCTGGAACATGATCTGGGTGCGCTGGAGTTGCGACTTGAGACGCCAGTCGCCGGCCTCGAAGGAACGGCGCGCCGCCGCCACGGCTCGGCGCGCGTCGGCCCGCGTGCTTGCCGGCGCGACGGCCATCACCGCTTCAGTGGAGGGGTTGATCACGGCATAGGTGCGCCCGTGCTCGGCGCCGGTCCACTCGCCGTCGATGTACTGCTGATACGTCGCCACGTCGGGTTCGACGATCGCTGTCACTGAGAACCTCCACCGCCGCCGGCCGGTCTTGACACCGGTGTCGATTATGCGGTGATGCAGGGGCGGTTCCCGGCTCTGGGAGTTCAGAGGCAGACCCGTGTGTCCGGCGGCGGATCGCCGATTTGTCCGTATCGGGGATCTGACCGACCCCTACGATACTGTCATTCTGCGAACGCACATAGTGGAGTTGCGGCATGGATCAGATCGAGTTCGCCGACGGCTTCGACCGCCCTGACACGCTCGCGTTCGGGCTCGGCGCCGGACAGCTCGCGGTGGTGATGGTGGGAGCGCTGACTGCCTACTCGCTGGTGCGATCGCCACTGCCGCCGGCGATCGTCGACCCGGCTGCGGTGCTGCTCGCGGCGACGGCGGCCGGCCTCGGATGGCTGAGGATTGCGGGCCGGCCGGCGCTCGACTGGGCGGTGTTCGCTGGACTGTTCTGGATGCGGCCGCGGCGCGGGACGACACGCTGGGAGCTCGCGAGCGCGACGCCGGGCGATGACGCGGGCGCGGCTTCTGGCGACGACCGTCGGCCGGCGGAGGACGGTGCCGCAGATCCGGACGACGACGCTCAGACGGCGGATGGGGCAGGCGCAGATTCGAACGACGTCCCTCAGCCGGCGGATGCGGCATCCGGAGGTACCGGTGGCCATTCTCAGGCAGCGATCCTCGATCTCTTCCGAGAGCGTGGGGCACCGCCGGCGGGGTCAGCGACCAGTGCGCCCGGGTCTGGTCCGCCGACTTATGCGAACACACCGGCCTTCATCCGGCCGGCGAGCCGCCCCGACGGCGCCCGCCGCGTGACCTTCTTCTCGCTGCGCGGCGGCACCGGACGCAGCACGCTTGCCACCGAGCTCACGTGCCTGCTCGCGGCGGCCGACGGTGAACACCGGCCCGCACCGCGCGTCGCCCTGGTCGATCTCGACCTTCGCAGTCCGAGCGTCGCGGTCCGCCTCGGCATCCCGGAGCGAACCCTCCTCGACTACGCGCTCGCACCGCCCGAGGACCGCAGCGTGATCGATTTCATGGTCTGCCACGCGTCGGGCGCGCGTGTCCTGCTCGGGCCGCAGAGGGCGGTGAACCCGGAGTGGCCGGTCACGCCGGCGCTGCTGCGCGAGGTCCTCCGCGAGCTGGACATGGAGGGCTTCGACCTCGTCGTGATCGACGTCTCGCCGGAACTGTCCCCGCTCAACACCACCGCGCTGTGCGCCTGTGACGACGTCTTCGTGGTGGTCGTGCCCACAGCGGGCGGCGTTCAGGATGCGTACCGCAGCACCGAGGCGCTGCGCCGTCTGGGCCTGCGCCATCAACTCCGCTACATCGTCAATCGGTCGCGGCCGGAGACCGACCTGAGCGAACCGATGGCCGACCTCGGCGGTCAGGTGATCGGCGATATCCCCGATGACGAGTCGGTGATCAGCGCCGAGAATGCCCACCGCCTCGTCGGCCTCGACGGTTCGGCACCCGCGGCGATCGCGCTGCGCCGTCTCGCACGCCGGGTTGGGAGCGAGCTGCGCGCCCCGTGGCCCGGCTGAGCTCGCGATCCTGGCGCCTGCCGGCGGCCGGGCCAGCGCTCACGTCCAGGATCGCGATCCGCGGCGACCGCTGCGAGCATGCCGGGCTCGTCTCGGCCGTGCTCGCCACCGGCGAGCTCGACATCGATGCTCTCGACCCGGCGCGCAAGGTCGCTGCCGTGGCGTCGTTCGCCCGAGCGTGCCACACGCTGCAGAGCCCGATGCAGCTGCTCGTCCGGGTCCGCCTGCTCGCCGCCCCTGATGCGCCCCCCGGTGACGGGCCGCACGCGCAGCTCGATGCCGCGATGCACCAGCACTGGACCGAGCAGGTCCGCGACGCGAACCGGCACACCCGCGAGGTCCTCGTCGCTCTGAGTGCGGCGACTCCGGCGGCTCTTGACGCCGCCTGCGCGCAGGCGGCCGATCGCCTTGCCGCGATCGGAGTCACCGCAGCGCGCCTCGATGGTGACGCGCTGTTCGCCGCAATCATCGACGGCTTCGACGTCAGCGTCAGCTGGTACGAGCATCCGAAGTACGTGGCCATCGGGGACGTGATCGCGCGCGGACACGCGTTGCGCCGTCTTCCCGGCCATCCTGTCGGCGCCGGATGGCTGGCGCCGCTGCTCAGCGTGCAGACCGAGTGCGACATCGCGGTGCACATGGCGCCGGCGTCGCTCGGCGAGGCGCTCGGGCGTCTGAGCAGGCGCCTTCGCGATTTCTCCGCGCATCGCATGCTCGAGGTGGAACGCGGCGCACTCGGCGACGTGCATGTCGACATCGGCGTGGACTCGGCAACGGCGCTTCGCGAGCGGCTCGCCCGCAACCAGGGACGCCCTCTGCACCTTTCGGTGATCGCAAGCGTGCGTGGTGATTCCCACGACACCGTTGAGGCGCGCAGCGCGGCGCTCCGCCTCGGATTCGCGTCGTCGCTCATCGGCGTGGAGGTCACCCACTTCCGCCACATGGCCGCGCTGGTGAGCACGCTCCCGCTCGGCATCGAAGCGCTCGGAGCCGGCAAGCTCGTGGACTCGACGGCGGCCGCGACCTGCGTTCCCTGGGTCGAGGCCGGGTGCGCCGATCCCGGCGGCTATCGGTTCGGGGCGGCGATCCGGTCCGGACTGCCGGTGCGCGTCGCGCCGTTCGACACCGCGCGCCATCCCAATCCCAACATCGCCGTGTTCGCAGCCTCGGGCCACGGCAAGAGCTTCGCGATCGGGACGCTCGTGCTCGAGGCGGCGGTCGCGGGCGTGAACTCGGTGATCATCGATCCCGAAGGCGAGTACCGCGGCCTGGTCGGCGCGCTCGGCGGGCGCTACCTCGAGCTGGCGCCGGGGACCGACGCAGCGGTGAACGTCTTTGAGGGCGCCGGCGATGACCCCGAGGAGGCGATCGCCGCGGTGGTCGATCTGGTCACCGTGCTCTGCGGCGATCAGCTCGCCGAGGTTGAGCGCGCGCAGGTCGACGCTGCGGCGCGCGCCGGTTTGCAGCGTGCGGCAGGCGAACACCGGGTTCCGCTGCTCGAGGACTGCCTCGCGACGCTCGATGTCGATGCCCGTCCGGTTGCGGCGGTGGTGCGGCGCTTTTGCACCGGCGGCCTCGGCGCGCTGTTCAACCGGCCCACATCGATCGCGGTCGATTCCGGCGTGTGTGCGATCTCGCTTCGCGACATGCCACCCGAGCACGTGGCGGCCGCAACGCTGATCGTCGCTCGCTGGCTGTGGGAGCTCGTGCGACGCGATCGCAGGCGCCGTCACATCGTGTTCGATGAGGTTGGCGCGCTCTGCGTTCACCGGCCGCTGCGTGATCTGCTCGTGCAGCTCGCGCGGCGCTGCCGCAAGTACGGCGCGTCGCTCGTGGTGGCGACGCAGAACGCGCAGGACCTGCTCGGCAGCGACGAGGGCAGCGTGATCGCGACCAACTGCGCGGTGGTGCTGCTCGGTGGTCATCGAGCCGCTGAAACCGCGCGAATGGAGCGTGCGTTCGGCCTCACCGACGCGCAACGCGGCTTCCTCGAGACCGCATCTCGCGGCGAGTTCCTGTTGATCGCGGGCGATCGACGCGTTGCCATGCGCATCGAGGTGCCGGAGCTGCATCGGTCCATACTCACCGACGAAACTCAGGCGTCATACCCCCTTGACGTCCGGCTTCCCGACTCGCAAGATATGGGGGCTCCCGGACGGCCGAGCCCCAAGATATGGGATCATTAGAGTGATCTCAGCACGCGGAGATTGGGACAGCAAGCCGCCAGGGCGCCGTCCTGCACACGTCTTCGCACAATGAAGCGCCCACCAGACAGAAGAGGAAAGACCGTGGATCGATCCGCCTCCAAACCCGTCCCAGACGACTCGCACAGCATCTCGATGGAACCGCCGTCGGGCCGTCGATCGAGTCGCAGAACTGGGACAGCGCAGGCAAGGGTCGGCGCCAAAGTTGAGGTTGAGGGCGGCGGTATCCACGTCGAGCGGCGCTTCACCCACGAGGGCGTGCATCCCTTCGACGAGGTCACCTGGGAAACGCGGATCGCGGCGATCGGCAACGAGAAGGGCGAGACCGTCTTCGAGCAGAAGGACTGCGAGATCCCAACGTTCTGGTCACAGATGGCCACAAACGTCGTGGTCAGCAAGTACTTCCGCGGCAAGCTCGGCACACCCGGTCGCGAGCACAGCGTCAAGCAGATGATCTCGCGGGTCGCGGATACGATCGGGAAGTGGGGCAGGGAGGGCGGCTACTTCGCCACCGAGACCGACGCCCAGGCCTTTCAGGATGAGCTCACCCACCTCCTGCTCCATCAGAAGATGAGCTTCAACAGCCCGGTGTGGTTCAACATCGGCGTCCCCGGCAGCAAGAATCAGGCGAGCGCGTGTTTCATCAACAGTGTCGAGGACACGATGGAGTCGATCCTCACGCTCGCCAAGACTGAAGGCATGCTCTTCAAGTACGGCAGCGGGACCGGAACCAACCTGTCGACGATCAGGTCGGCGAACGAGTCGCTTGCCGGCGGTGGCACCGCGAGCGGACCCGTCTCCTTCATGAAGGGCTTCGACGCCTTCGCCGGGGTCATCAAGAGCGGCGGCACCACTCGCCGCGCCGCGAAGATGGTCATCCTCAACGCCGATCATCCCGACGTCGAAGAGTTCATC
>JBAPWO010000283.1:0-1876 GCA_049283735.1 Candidatus Dormiibacterota bacterium | reverse complement strand
CGGGCCTTTGCGGGTGCGCGCGTTGGTGTGCGTACGCTGTCCGCGGACCGGCAGGTTGCGGCGATGACGGAACCCGCGATAGGAGCCGATTTCGATGAGCCGTTTGATGTTCATCGAAACTTCCTTGCGCAGATCGCCTTCGACCATGCCTTCGGCCTCGATCACCTGGCGGATGCGGTTGACCTCGTCCTCGCCCAGGTCTTGGACTTTTTTCATGGGCTCGACCTTGGCCTGATCGAGAATGTGGGCGGCGCGCGGGTTGCCGATTCCGTAGATATAGGTCAGCGCAATGTTAATGTGCTTGTTGCGCGGAAGGTCGATGCCTGCGATGCGTGCCATAGTTGTCCTTTATCCCTGCCGTTGCTTGTGTTTTGCAGTTTCGCAGATCACCCGCACTACTCCCTTGCGGTGGATGACCTTGCACTTGTCGCAAATTTTCTTTACTGAGGCTCTTACTTTCATAAATCGGTCCTTGGTCGTTCGTCGTTGGTCCTTGGCCTTGTCATTCCGAAAACGGAGATCCCTCGCTTCGCTCGGGATGACAACTTATTACAGCTCGGATGACAGCAAACTCCGTTCGGGATGACAAGTATTAAGAATTCATTTATAGCGGTACACGATGCGGCCGCGATTCAAGTCGTAGGGCGAAAGCTCGACGGCTACTTTGTCGCCGGGCAGGATGCGAATGAAATTCTTGCGCATTTTGCCCGAAACGTGCGCCAGAACCTGGTGCTTGTTTTCCAGTTCGACTTTGAACATCGCATTAGGCAGCGGTTCCAGGACCGTTGCCATGACTTCAATCGCGTCTTCTTTGCTCATGCACCCCTTAAATAGCTTTCAGCCGTCAGCTTTCAGCTATCAGCCAGTAGCTTTCAAGACACAAGCTGAGAGCTGACGGCTGAAAGCTGACAGCTTTTATTGCGTCAAAATCACCTGGCCTTCTTTGGTTACGGCTACGCAATGTTCGAAGTGGGCGCTGCAGCTTCCGTCGGCGGTTACTGCTGTCCACTTGTCGTCCAGCACGCGGGCGCCGGGCTTGCCAAAATTTACCATTGGCTCGATGGCAAGCACCATGCCCGGCCGCAACCTTGCGCCATGCCCTCTTGCTCCGAAGTTTGGTACTTGCGGCTCTTCGTGGAGCTTGGTGCCGATTCCGTGTCCCACGAACTCGCGCACAACACTAAACCCGTTTGCTTCGACAAATTCCTGCACGGCCGCGCCAACATCTCCTACTGCGTTGCCAACCCTCGCTTGCTCGATGCCCTTATACAGCGAAGCTTCGGTGACCTCGAGCAGCTTGCGAACTTCTGGCTTCACCGAGTCGTCGACGGGCACGGTGATCGCGGCGTCGCCGTAATATCCGTCTAACACCACGCCGCAATCGATAGAAACGATGTCGCCCGCTTGAAGCACCCGTTTTTCCGACGGGATGCCGTGAACGATCTCTTCATTCACCGAAGTGCACAGCACGCAAGGGTAATCGTAGTAGCCCTTGAATGCCGGCTTCGCGCCTAGTTCCTTAATCTTCTGTTCGGCGGCGCGCTCCAGATCCATGGTGGTGGCTCCGGGAGCTACCAGCGCGCGCACGTGATCCAGCACTTCGCGGACGATGCGGCCACTACTTCGCATGCGTTCGATTTCGGCCGCCGATTTACAGACAATTGCCATCACGATGCTCAATCACATAAAACAACTGTCCGGTAACTTCGCCAACCGGCAAATCTCCATTCACCGCCACCAGTCGCCCTTTCAGCTCATAGTACTCCGCTACGGGCCGGGTCTGAAGGTCATATGCCTTGAGACGTTCCCGGATCACTTCCTCGCGATCGTCGCTGCGGATTACCAGTGGAGAACCGTCAACGTCGCAAACATCGGC
>JBAPWO010000282.1:0-8181 GCA_049283735.1 Candidatus Dormiibacterota bacterium | reverse complement strand
GCTCCGCGCACGACGCGCGGTGCGAGTTGTCTGGGAACGAGGGGAACCGGTTGATGTCGACGGTCAGTGTGCGACGGCCCACGGGTGTTGGGGAGATGACCCCGCGTGCCAGGGCCGGGTTTCTGCTGATCGCGATCGTCATCCTGGCGCTCGCGGTCGAGACGAGCGTCGAGGCGGCACTCGGCGGCAACAAGCTTCTCCTCGTTGTTCCGATCAGCGCATTCGCCGGGCTTGGCCTTTTCGCGCTCGGCATCGTCAACTTCGAGAACTTCGTGTTCACGACGATCGCGATTCGTGCCAGTCTCGACATCACCAAGACCGGTGCGGGTAACGGCGGCGCGGCCGGCGTCAACGCCGCGACCTCCTCGGCCGCCGGGCTCGATCCGACCGGAGCCCTGGCAATCCTGTTCATTGTGGCCGCCTTCTTCTGGATGCTCACGCGGATGCGCGCGGGCCGGAAGTCGCCACCGATGTCGATCCATCGGGTGTGCCTGATTCTCTTCGCGCTTGCGGGCTTTCTCAGCGTTATCGATTCTGCGAGTGTGACCGTCAGCGCACTGGAGGCTCTTCGGGTGACGGCGGTCGTGACCATGCTTGCCGTGCTCGAAGTCATGCTCGTCGATCGCGAGATGATCAAGCGGCTGATCGCATCCATCTACGTCTCGGCACTCGTTCCGGTCGGCTACACGCTTTTCAACGTGCTCACACATCACTCCCAGTTCACGAGCGGTGGGTTCTCCCGATTCGAGGGGACGTTCGCCCAGCCCAATCCCTTCGCGATCTACCTGACGATGCTCATCATCATGGGGGTGGCGCTGCTGCCTCACCTGGCGCAGAAGAAGAAGATCGGCATGTCGATACTGCTGGCGTGCTGCGCGATCTGCCTCTACTTCACGTTCACCCGGAGTGCCTGGATCGCAGCCGTCGTCGGCGTGTTCGCCGTCGCGATCATGGGCCGGCGCCGTCTCATGCTCGGAGTGATGCTTGTCGCCGTCATGGTCTCGCTGGTCGCCGTCCCGACGATCCTGCAGCGTTTCGCCGACCTGGGCAGCTCGAACAGCGCGACCGGCTACGCATCCAATTCGCTCTCGTGGCGTTTCGACTACTGGAACCAGGTCCTCCCTCTCGCGAACAAGGATCCCATCACCGGCATCGGGCTGAACATGAGCTCGCTGGCGACCAGTCAGCAGAAGGAGCCCCACAACGACTTCCTTCGCGCCTATGTGGAGACCGGAATCGTCGGGACCATCGCATATCTGGCGCTTCTCGTCAGCATGGGTATTGTGGCCCGACAGGCGATGAAATTCACACGACGGCGAATGTGGAGCTATGAACGATCGATCGCGGTCGGCTTCGCCTCGTGCGTCATCGCCTTCATGCTCATCAGCCTGGTCTCGAATGTGATCACACAGGTCGTCGTCCTCTGGTATTACGTCGCCTTTGCGGCGGCGGCATATGCGGTGACGAGATACCGCGAGAACGCCGAGTTGCTCGGTCTGCCTCCTCCGGTGGAGGAACCCGCCCCCGTGTTGGTGGGCGTGTAGCGGGCCGATTGTCCCGAGCCACGCGCCAGATCTGGCAGGCAGGCCGCTAGTGCGGATACTCCACGTCAACAAGTTCCTCTACCGTCGCGGTGGCGCGGAAGCGTACATGGAGGACCTGGCCGATCTGCAGATTGCTGCCGGGCACACGGTGTCGTTCTTCGGGATGGCGCATCCCCTCAACACACACCTCGACTATGCCGCGCATTACCCGGATGACATCGAGTTCGAGCCCGCTCCGGATCGGCTGAGTGAGCGCGTTCGCGGGGTTGCGCGGATGCTCTACTCGACGTCGGCCAGCCGGGGGATGGATGCCGTGATGTCCGACTTTCGGCCGGACGTGGTGCACATGCACAACATCTATCATCAGCTTTCACCGTCGGTGCTCCGGCCGGTCGCGCGCAGGCGCACTCCGGTCGTGATGACGCTGCACGACTACAAGCTCGCGTGCCCAACGTATCGATTCCTCGATCATGGCAACCTGTGCCAGGCATGCCTCGGCGGGCACTTCCAGCATGCGGTCCTGCGCCGCTGCAAGGATGGCTCACTGGCATCGAGTGCGGTGATGGCGGGCGAGCTGTTCCTGCACACGGTCACGCGGGCATACGCACCGGTTGGGATCTTCATCTGCCCCAGTCAATTCATGGAAGGCCGGATGCGCGCAGCCGGTGTCTTCCCACGGCGTCTGCGCCATGTGCCCCACTTCATCGAGACCGCCGGCATGGGGATGAAACCCGCGCCGGGTGGCGGGGTGATGGTCGCGGGTCGCTTGTCCTCGGAGAAGGGGGTTGACGTCGCGGTCCGGGCGGTGGGACGCATGGATGGCGTCGTGCTCGACATCGCCGGCGCCGGTCCGGAGGAGGAGTCGCTGCGCCGCCTGGCTGACTCGGTCGCCCCGGGCCGGGTGCGATTTCACGGCCTGCTCGGCAAGGCGGAGGTGGAGCGGCTGATGCTCGCCGCCGCCGTGGTCGTCGTGCCATCACGCTGGTATGAGAATCAGCCGATGGTTGTGCTCGAAGCGCTTGCGCGGGGAGTGCCCGTGGTCGGAAGCGCGCTCGGCGGCATGCCCGAGCTGATCCAACCCGGCGTCACCGGCGATCTCGTGCCCGCCAACGATCCGTCAGCACTCGCCGCCGCGGTCCGTCCCTATGTAGCCGACCCAGGTCGCGGATTCGCGATGCGGGATCGAGCCCGCGCGACCATCGTGGCGGAGTTCTCACCGCAGCGACATCTCACGCGTATCGACGCCATGTACGGCGAGGCCACGAGAATGCTGCAACGCCGGGCGGCATGAAGCCCTCACGCATCGCGTTCATCGGACAACGCGGTGTCCCGGCAACGGTTGGCGGAATCGAGCACCATGTCGAGGAGATCGGGGCGCGCCTTGCCGCCCGCGGACATGACGTCACGGTGTACACCCGCGCCAACTACGCAACCGAGCATGTCAGCGAACACCGCGGGATGCGCGTGCGCTACATCCCCACCGCACCGACCAAACACCTGGAGGCACTGGTGCACAGCGGCTTATCGACCGCTGCCGCGATGCTCCCCGGCCCGAAACATCCGGATATCCTTCATTACCACGCAATCGGCCCCTCGGTCTTCACGCCACTGCCACGCGTTCTGACCGGGCGCCGCCTCGTGCTCACCATCCACGGGCTCGATTACGATCGCGAGAAGTGGGGCGTCGGCGCCCGCACCGCGCTGCGCACTGCGGGCTGGATCAGCGCCCACGTGCCGCACGCGACGATCACGGTGTCGCGGAACCTGGCCGACTTCTACCTGCGCCGCTACGGGCGGGTTGCCCATTACATCCCCAATGGCGTGACCATCCCCGTGCACCGCTCGCCGCGCATCATCGGCGAGCGCTTCGGACTGGAAGGTGGTGACTACGCGCTCTTCGTCGGGAGGCTCGTGCCCGAAAAGGCACCGGACCTGCTGATCCGCGCCTTCCGCCGCATCGACACGACATCACGCCTCGTGATCGCCGGTGGCTCCAGCTTCACCGATCGATACGTCCGGGACCTCGAGGCGCTTGCGGCTCGGGATGACCGTGTGCTCATGATCGGGCCTGTCCATGGCGACCTGCTCCACGAGCTCTACACCAACGCCGCGCTCTTCGTGCTCCCGTCGAGCCTCGAGGGCCTGCCGCTGACCCTGCTCGAGGCGGCTTCGTACCGGCTCCCGCTGGTGGCAAGCGACATTCCGCCTCACCGCGAGGTGATCGGCGGCGATGCGCCCGGCGGGCGGTTGTTCCCCAGCGGCAATGAGGCGGCGCTGACGGAGGCATTGACGGCAACTCTCGGCGGCCTGGACGAGGCGCGCCGCGGCGCGCTGGTGCTCGGGGACCGTGTGACCCGTGAATACGATTGGGACAAGGCCACCGATGCAACTGAAGAGGTGTACCTCGCCGTTCTGCGTCGATGACCGCCGCGGGCCTGCCCGCAGGCTCCGACGGCGCCGATCACTCTGGTGCGGTGCGTGCCATCGTGGGGGCCGGCTCTGGCGATAGGTCATACCCATATATGCGAAGGGTCGACCCGATCGCCTTCTCGAGTTGCACGAGGCTGTCTGGATCCAGGTCGCGGCGGAAACCCTGCACGCGGCCGCCATCGAAGGGATAGGCGGCAAACTCACGCTCGAATTCGTCGCTCCAGGGAAGCCCGATGAAGTCAACGATTGACTTGATATGACGCCGCGGTTCGGCGACGACGTCCTCGTAGCGGACCTCCATCCACTGGTCTTTGGGCACCTCGGCGCGAGCGCGCTCGAAGGCCTCGATGAGCAGCTTCCATCCAAGGCCGGCGAGGACCACAAAGGAGCGTCCCGCCTCCTCCCACGCAGCGGCGGACTCGGGCGGAAGCGGGCCGAGGTGCCACGCCTCCGGCCCTTGGTAGCCGCGCCACCAGCCCATCTGCAGCCAGGAATTGGCGACAGCACGGCCGTCACGGACGACATGAACGAACCGGGTCTCGGGGAATGCGGACCGAATGAAACCGGCACGCGGCCAGCCGGTGAGGTGCTGCAGGAAGACATCACGATGCTGGGCTGCCATCCGGGTCTCGAAGAACTTCCGCAGCCGGTCCTTGAGCCACGGCGTGCAGTCCTCTGCACCGAGGTCACGAAACGGCACGGACATGACCGGCGCGACCTGGCGGTCGAGGATGTTCCAGGCTTCGGCGGGTGCGATCCGCAGCCGGCCCAACTCGAAAAGCGTCCGGCGATCATGGAACGGCCGCATCTTCGGATCGCGAGGCGAGGACAGCCGATGGAGCCGGTTGTTCCATCTGCCCTTGAGATTGAGCAACGGCAGCTTGTCATCGATGTTGGAAACAAACCCGATCTCACGATGACGGCTGACCACCTCGACGATGGGGGTCGACCCGCAGCGGCCGGTCCCGAAGACGACGATCAGCATCAGCGCACCCTGTCAGCCATTCCTCGCAGGGTACCGCGACGATCGCCAAGGGCGGTCGGTGGCTCGATGCCTCAGGCGGCGGGCAAGAAAAAGGCGCCCCGCCGTTCGGTAACGGTCGGAGCGCCCGAAGGGGGGCAGGGTGGAGTGGGGTTGGACCGCCGACCGATCGGTCAGCTCGCCCGACGCCGGTTGCTCGATCCAGCGCGGGTCGCGTGGCCAACCGGCCGTGGGGTCCCAAGCGGATCTGTCGCGGCCTGGAAACCGGTCTGCATCAACGTTGTTCCCTCTATCTGGCGCCCACCAGTGCAGGGCATTATGGGGCAGTATGGTGCAAGACCTCAAGCCTCTGACGAAGTCGCCACCGAGCAGGCTCTCTGACCACCGCACCCGCCGGCAGGCGGATTCAGCCGATCCGAGCGAGTGGACGCAGGCCGGACTGGCTCGCAAGGTGGGCGCTTCGGTGCGCTCGGTGAAGGCGTGGGAAGCCGGCGACGCCATCCCTCGCCCCTACAACCGTCGTCGCCTGGCTAGAGCGCTGGGCGTCAGCGTCTCCGACCTGGGTTTCTCAGCCGAAGACTAGAAGGAGCCGAGCGGGTCGCCGTTCGAGGGATCGGCAGATGCGCCGAGGTAGGGGAGCCCAAATGCCTCTTCGATGGCGCGCAGCGTCCCGTAGTGATTTCCGGGGGCCGATATCGCGCCCTGCCCCGCGGCGTCTCTGGAGATGACCACCAAGGGCACCTGCCCGCCCGCGGGCGACGACTGGGCGTCATTCTCATCCATGGTCACGATCACCGTGCTGTCGAAGTTGGTGAACCAACTGGAGGACAACACTGGAGCAAGATTTGCCTGCAACCACGCGTCGCCCTGCGTGACGGTTCCGTCGTGCATGTCGTCATTGAGGTTCGGGGTCACCCAAACGAACTGCGGTGCGGCAGCGGCGTTCAGGTCGGAGATCAGCCCAGCACTGCCCGGGTATGGGACGACGTTGTTGGCGCAATTGCTGTTGAGCACGTCATTGAAAAAGATGAACGGATCGTGTTTCTTGACATAGAGGCCGTTTGACGAATCCACCGTGGAGCAGGCCGATGGCATCGATTCCATGTACGCGGTCCACGGGATGCCGGCCTTGGACAGCTCGCCTCCGAGATCAGCCGCTGCGTATGGGCCCGGGCAGGAGTCGGTGGTACACCCTTGTGTGCTCCCGCTGTCGAAGGCGAGGTAGTTGGGCAGCGACGGATGACCGACGCCAGACCAATTCGTGTAACTCGCGTATTGAGAGGCGAGGGAACACAGGTAGGGATCACTCCCGCACGACCCGAGTGTCGCCGCGTATCCCTTGTTCTCTTCCATGATCAGCATCACGTGCCGCGTTGCAGGGGCGGTCGAGGGTGATGGCGTCGGCGAAACAGTAGGCGTCGGGCCTGGGGAGGGGGTCGGCGTGGAGGTGGGCGTGGAGGTTGGCGTGGGTGTTGGGGGCGGCGTTGGCGTCGACGTTGGCGTCGGTGTTCCGCTCGCGGTTCCCGTAGGGGTCGGCGTTGGCGGCGCGACCGCAACAGCGGAGAAAGTTGCTATGGCTGCCGCCCATGCCACGGGCGTGCTCAGGGTTGCGCCGTAGCTCACGGTTTGCCCGTTGTTGACGATCTCCCATGCCGCCTGCTCTCCCGTCATGCTGCCTGCGGCCGTTGCCTGCTCGACGGGAGTGGGGGTGAAGCTCGGGGTTTGCCCCCCCGGGGTGACGTTCGCATTCCAGCCCACGTCTGCGATGACGATGTCCTGCGGGCTAGCCGGCGCATCACCAGTCGAGGCCGCGGTGCCGTGGTCACCTGCGTCAGCCACTCCGTGGAGCGGCGTGCTGGAGGCACCGGCTATCTCGAGAATCGTCATCGCAATCGCGGCGTTCCCGCTCAATGTCACCGTGATGCTGCCCCCGGCGCCGACGGCAGCCGCGTCCGGCGCGTACCAGATCTCCTCATCGGCTTGATGTCCCTGTGTGACGCTATCGACCAGCGTCCAGGTGTTCCCAGCCGAATCGGTGACCCCGGCTACGGTTTCGAATGCAGCGAGGTCTCGGCTTTTGATGGTGGCAACCAGCAGATCACCTTGGGCTGTATCCGTATTCGGCGAGACCGAGAGGGAGCTCGTGATTGCGCTGGTTGCCCCCCCAAACGACTGAACGACGCCGAGTCCCGCCGACGCCGTCGAGAGGTGCAACCCCGGGAGCGCCGCGAGGGCCAGTCCCCCGATGAGCGCGAGCAACCCGAAGCTGATGCGCACCACCACGCCGCGTCGCCGGCGCAGCGCAGGGGTACGGGGGCGCGTGTGGAGGGGCAGTGGCGGGCGCCTGCGCTTGCGGGCTCTGACCACAGCCGGCCACGCATGCAGCCGACGCCGACGCAAACGACCCTGGTCGCTCAAATCATCGGCCCCGTCGAATGATCGCTGGCACCAAACCCCCGCTAACCGTTGCCGTCAGCACAGCGACATGAATGCGACATCCGTCGCCGCTTCACGCTACCACCGCGGTACCCGGGTCTGCCACGGCCCGCAATCAGTTTCGCAAGGTAAAGAAACGAGGATGCACCCAAACACATGAGCGCAGATCAGCGTCTGCAGGATCGTCAGCCGCACCGAGGTTCTTGACGCTGCATCACTGCGCACCGGCTCTACCAAAAGGCACACCCGGACGTCGTAAGATGCCGGCTTCACGGCGGGGCCGCACACCGATGAGGCCGGGTTGGGTCGGTTCATCGCCGGCGGGTTGGCGATGAAGCCCGGGGGTGCGGGGAAGTCTTGCATGGGGGAAGTCACGTGGGCGTCAGAACGGCATCCAGGTCCGAGGCGCGCGCCGTGCTGCGTGTGTTCATGGGGCGTTATCGGCGGCTCTTCGTGGTGTCGTCCAGCCTGATGCTCATCCTCGTCGCCTGTGGTCCGGCGGCGACGCACCCCGCTTTCAACGCAGCGTCGACCGCCGGACCCACCTCGAGCGCGGTTGGCGGGCCGACCGCATTCTCTTCGCCCGCAGCGACGAGCACGCCGACAGCCACAGCCGCAGCCACGGCAAAGGCGAGCGCTCCAATGCCCAGGCCGAAGCACACGCCGACGCCGGCACCGGCAGGCACCCGCAACAAGTTCCTCTGGCCCTTCGCCAGCAGCAGCATCTGGAACATGCCGATCGGCCGGGGCGCCGCGTACGTGCCCGCCCACATCGCCCTGCCCACCCTC
>JBAPWO010000281.1:0-16130 GCA_049283735.1 Candidatus Dormiibacterota bacterium | reverse complement strand
TCTCCGCGCGACTCGATGACATGCCGATGAGCGAGCTCGCGATGGAGCTTCGCTCCGCGATGGCAGGGGAGGTCCGCGAGGACGCGTACACCCGCCACCTCTTCTCGTCCGACGCGAGCATGTACAGCATCGAGCCGCTCGCGGTCGTCTTTCCACGCGATGCTGCCGACGTTGCCGCGGCCGTCGCCGTCTGCGCGCGTCGCCGGGTCCCGATGCTGCCGCGAGGCGCGGGCACCAGCCTGGCCGGTCAGACGGTGGGGCGTGCGGTGATCATCGACACCTCGCGTCACATGGACCGCATCCTCGAGCTGGACCCGGAGCGGCGCACGGCTCGAGTCCAGCCCGGGGTGGTGCAGGACGACCTCAATCGCGCCGCGCAGGACCACGGCCTTCTCTTCGGCCCGGATACGTCGACGAGCAACCGGGCGACGATCGGCGGGATGATCGGCAACAACTCGGCGGGCAGCGGATCGGTGGTGTACGGCATGACCATCGATCACGTCGACGCGCTCGAGGTGGTGCTGAGCGACGCCAGCACAGCCACACTCGCGCCGGCCGACGGCGCCGAGGTGACCCGCCGCGCTTCAGTGGCGACCCTGGAGGGGCGGATCTACGCACGCCTGCCGGCGCTCGTCGAGGAGCATCGAGCCGCGATCGCGACCGGGTTTCCGCACCACTGGCGGCGTGCCGGCGGCTATCGACTCGACCGGCTCGCGGGCGACCCCGCGTTCAACCTGGCCCGGTTCGTCGTCGGGTCGGAGGGGACGCTGGTGATCGTCACCGAGGCGACGGTTCGCCTGGTCCCATTGCCGGCAGCGAAGGCGATTGCCGTCGGTCACTTCGCGTCAGTGACGGAGGCGATCGCCGCCACCGAGGACGCGCTGAGCGTGCGACCGAGCGCGGTGGAGCTCATCGATCGCAGCATCCTGGAGCTCTCCCGGCAGAAGATCGAGTACGCCGCGCTCGGTTCCATCCTCGAGGGCGACCCGGGCGCGTTGCTCTTCGTCACCGTCGATCGCGATAGCTCGGCCGAGGCGTCCGCGGCCGTTGAGCAGCTCGCCGCGCTGTGGCAGCGCCACCGTCACGGATATCACACGCTGCGGGCCACGACTCCCGCGCACCAGGCCGCGCTGCTCAAGGTCCGAGCCGCCGGGCTGGGGTTGCTGATGGCCGCAAGCACGGGCACACGCAGGCCGTTGGCGTTCATCGAGGACACCGCCGTCGACCCCGCTCGCCTGCCGGACTACGTCGACCGTTTCGCCGCCGTGCTCCAGCGTCATGGCCTGGTGGCCGGTTTCTACGGGCACTGCTCGGTCGGGTGCCTGCACATCCGTCCGTTCATGGATCTCACCCAACCCGCCGAGCTGGCCACGATGCGCGCGGTGGCCGCGGAAATCCGCGATCTGGTCGTCGAATTCGGTGGGGCCAATTCCAGCGAGCACGGCGATGGGCTCGCGCGCAGCGAGTTCAATCGGGCCATCTTCGGCGACGCCCTGTACGACGCCATGTGCGAGGTGAAGCAGCTGTTCGATCCCGATGCGCTGATGAATCCGGGGAAGATCGTCGACGCGCCGCCGATGACCGAGAACATCCGCGATGTCGCGCTCACTCCGGCGCCGGCGCTGTCCACGCGGCTCTCCTTCGTCGCCACCGGCGGGTTGCGCGGTGCGGCCGACCGATGCATGAACATCGGGGTCTGTCGCAAGGGATCGACCGGGGTGATGTGCCCGTCATACATGGCGACGCGCGAGGAGGAGCACAGCACGCGCGGCCGCGCCAATGCACTGGTGCTCGCCCTGTCGCAACCGAACCCGCGGGCGGCGCTGGGCGACGAGCGCCTGCACGACATCCTCGACCTCTGCCTGGAGTGCAAAGCATGCAAGAGCGAGTGCCCGCTCGGCGTCGACATGGCGTCGATGAAGAGCGAGTTCCTCTTTCAGTACCAGGGGATTCATGGCGTGCCGGCACGCGCGCGGTTCTTCGCCGCCGCGCGCCGGCTCAACCGGCTGGGGTCAGCGTTCGCGCCGTTCTCCAACCTGGTCACGTCGCTGCCGGGATCGCGTGCGCTGATGGAGCGAACGCTGGGAGTCACACGGAAGAGGCCGCTGCCGCGATTCCACCGGCGCACGCTGCTTCGCTGGCATGCGGGCCGCAAGCATCGTCTCTCCACGTCCCGTGGACGGGTGGTGATGCTTGCCGACTCGTTCACCACGTACACCGAGCCGGGCGTCGGCATCGCGGCAGTCGAGCTGCTCGAGATGGCGGGATGGGAGGTCCTGCTGATCGGCGATCGTTGCTGTGGCCGGGCCGCCATCTCCAAGGGGCGGCTCGACGACGCAGCCCGCGACGCTGCGGCGATGACCAGCCGTCTCGCGGGCCTGGCTCGACAGGGAACGTTCATCGTCGGAGTCGAGCCGTCCTGCATTCTCACGCTCGGCGAGGAACACCTGGCCCTGCAACCGGACAACGCCGACGCGAAGGTGGTGGCGGCGCAGGTCCGCCTCGTGGACGAGTTGATCCTCGAGGCCATCGACGCGGGACACCTGCGCATGGATCCGGCCTCATCGCTGGCGGGCCGGCGCTTTCTCTTCCACGGTCATTGCCATCAGAAGGCGCTCGCCGGAACCGCGGCGACCGTCAGTTTGCTGTCCCGGATCCCCGGCGCCGAGGTGGTCGAGCTCGACGCGGGGTGCTGCGGCATGGCCGGGTCGTTCGGATTCGAAGCCGAGCACTACCAGCTGTCCATGGAGATCGGCGGGATGCGCCTTTTCCCCGCGGTCAGTGCGGAGGATGGCGACACGCTGATCGCCGCCACGGGCGTGTCGTGCCGACAACAGATCGAGCATGGGACCGGGCGCCGGGCGCGTCACCCCGTGGAGTTGATCCGGGCGGCGGTCGTGTCCCGCGCTGAGATCTCGGCCGATCGTTCTACGCCTGTTTCCGCCTCGCTGTGACCATTCTCAGTCGCTTGAGGAATGACTTTCGGTGATCAACTCGTAGTCGGGATTCAAGATCGCGAGTCGGTGTCTCCACGATCCCACCATGCCCTCGACCACGAGGCGAGTGCCGGATTCAACTCCCGGAATCTGCCTTCGACCGATGAACACGAGCAGCAGGTTTCCCGTTCCATCGGTGATCTCGCATTCGAGGTTTGGCGTGCCTTTGGCGGTCTCGACGCGCAGCGAGCGGATGCGTCCGGCAATCTTCACCCGCTGTCGCCACTCGATGTCCGTGATCGAGACGGTCCCAGCCGCTCTTTGAGCCAGCTCGCGATCGAAGTCAGTGATTCCGCGCCTGTGCCTTGAAGCAGCAGCCGTCGTGCCCGCGTCTGATCCCCCCGATGGGCGTCCGTTGGTCGGGGTCGGGCTGAACGGCACGATCGTGGCCGAAACATGGGGAATGGTCTCCACCGCAATGGCGATGCGGCCCGCGGTGCGATCCTGGAAGATCCGCGGCAATCGCGAGTGAGATGCGCGGCGGGGCAGGAGGACCGCACATTCCGTTCGCCCATCCGCGGTCACCTCGGAGACGTACTCGAGCGCAGCTCGATCGATGCGACTCTCTCTGCTGTCGACAAGGTCAAGCGGCAGCCGAGCCAGGCCCAACCGTTCCCAGTCCGCCTTCAATCGTTCGGTCGCGCGAGCGTTCGTGTTGAAGTGGACTGCGCGCATCTCGTCGGGGCGCAGGACGCGCGCATATTGGATCGTTCGCGCCGCGGCCATGTCGAGCTCGCCGACCATGACGACGACAACGTGGCGTGGCAGCACGGGCGCCTGCGCGGCGGCCAGCACGCCGGACTCCAGCTGCGACGCTTCCGAGAGGTACTGACGATGCAGTCGCAGAAGCCCGAAGTACATCGGCGGTGCCACCACCGCGATGATCCACGCGCCCTCCGTGAATTTCGTCACCAGCAGGATTCCCACGACGGCGAACGACAACACGGCGGAGAATCCGTTGACGGCCAGCCCCAGCTGCCAGTGGCGTCCGCGCTTGCGCAGATGGTGTTTGACCATCCCACTGCCGGCGAGACAGAATCCGGTGAAGACTCCGATCGCGTACAGTCCGACCAAGGCGTTGAGCTGGGCCTGGAAGACAATGATGAGCAGAATGGCCATCCCGGCCAGCACGAAGATCCCGTTGGAGAACACCAACCGGTGGCCGCGTTTCGTCAATTGCCGGGGCAGGAAGGAGTCCTCGGCGACGAAGCTCGCCAGATAAGGAAATCCGTTGAAACTGGTATTGCCTCCGGTGAACAAGATCAGGACGGTTGCCAGCTGAACCACCAGGAAGAGGACCGTCCCGATCACTCCCGCTCCCGCCACGTCGCGCACTTCCTGCGACACCACGGTGGGAGTCCCGGCAGCAAATGGCACTGCGTGCGTCCAATGAGCCAGCAGCGATGTCCCGGCCACGAGAAACGCGAGGATGCAGCACATGATGGCGAGCGTGATCCGACCGTTGCGCGCTGCGGGCTTTCGGAACGAGGAAATGCCATTGGACACCGCCTCGAGTCCAGTCAAGGAGGCTCCTCCATTGGCAAAGGACTTGAGCAGAAAGAAGACTCCCAGACCCATGAGCTGGCCCTGACCTGGATGCCCGGGCTGATACCCGAGACTCGTGGCGGAGGGGAGGGGAGAGGCGGCAAGATGTCCGGTCAATCCCTTGACGATCCCGGTCAGCACCACCAGGCCGAGAGAGGTCACGAAGAAGTACGTTGGGATCGCGAAGAGCCTGCCTGCTTCTCGAATCCCGCGCAGGTTTCCGTACAACATCACCAGGGTCACCGCCACGGTGATGACCACCGTGAACGGAATCAACGCCGGGTATGCGGACGTGAGCGCAGCGGTTCCCGCGGACGTCTGCACCGCGACCGTGACGATGTAGTCGATCAGCAGGGCAACAGCGGCGATCTGGGCAACCTTGGGGCCGAAGTTCTCGCGGGCGACGACATAGGAGCCCCCGGCTCTCGGATACGCCGCAATGACCTGCAGGTAGGAGAGGAGCACGAACAGCAGCACCGCCAGGATGGCGATGGTGATGGGAATCACCATGGTGAACGCGCCGATCCCGATGATCGGCACCATGATGGCCAGCATCTCCTCGGTCCCGTACGCCGACGAGGAGATCATGTCGGGGGCCAGCACCCCGAAGGCGATTGGCTTGGAAAGGCGCTCGCGGCCCAGCTGCTCCGAGACCAGGGGTCGCCCGAGGAGCGTGTTCTTCAGGCGGTATTGCCAGGACTCGGGATACTCGTCGACCGTATGTGACGGGGCTCGGTCAGGAGCGAACGGCGAAGACGACATCGGCATCCTGCAGCGGTCGGCTCCTCACCATTGAGCCAGACTGACACCGCAACCATCAACGATTGGTCAACGAAATCCGAGGAGGATCCTCGGCTCTCACACTTCCACGGCTACCGCTCCGAGGCGGATGCGCCGACTGGAATGGTTGCATCAGTGCAAATGAGTGCAGACGCGTCTGGCTGGCTCCGAGGCGGTGTCCCACCATGTGCTTCAGAGCGTCTCGCGACGCCACATCCATCAGGAGACAGGCGCATGTTCAGGGACATCTCAATTCGAATCGCTCGACGGCGATCCTTCCAGTTCGCGACCGGCATCGCCGTTACGGCCGCGATCCTCGTATTCGGATCGGGACCAGTCGATGCGGCAAGTGGCACGCAAATCGTGACCGGCGCAACCACCGGTGGGATCTTGAGCATCACCGCCCCCGGGGCACTGGCCCTGCCGACGCTGGTCGCCGGCAGCTCGACCGCGGCCACCAATCTCGGGAGTCTGAGCTGGACCGACACCATGAACGACGCGGCCGTGTCGAGTGTCACACTGGCGGCGACCAACCTGTGGGAAGCCGCGGGCGCCGGCCTGTACATCCCCTGGGCAGACTTCACGATCACGGTCGGTCCGACCATAAGCCCCAACATCAACAACACCGGCGCCGCGGCCACTGTTCCGGCCGGAAGTCCCTACGTGTTGGTTGGAGCTCCCACGACAGACTTCGCCACCTACTCCACGCCGATCACGCTTGCGACCGCTTCGGCCACGAGCGAAGGGACGTGGACGGAGGCGACCAACCAGATCTCCATCGCTGTGCCCGCGAACTCGACGCCGGGCACCAGTTTCTCGGCAACCATCCAGTACACCGTCACGGGCTAACTCCCGCATCTCCCCCCATCGGGCTGAAGGCCGGGGGATCGAGCAGTTCCCCCACTGCGAGGTCACCCCGGGTCTTCGAGCCCGAAACACCCCTCACCGGCGCCGGCGACGAACGTCATCGGTCCTCATTCGCCGGTTTGACTGCAACGCTGTGTGAGACCTGCGCGTGGTTGGTGCCTCTTTGTGACGGTCACCAGCTCGTGACGTGGTTAGGCTGAGGCGTTGCACGTTCAAGGAAGAGATGAAGTCTAGGCATTCCGATGGTTTCGGAAAGGGGCCGCACGTCCGCGCCATCACGGCGCCGGCATGGGTCGCGCTGGTGTCGATCTTCCTCGTCTTCGGGCAGGGGGTCGTTCGTGCCGCGGTCACCCCGTCGCCGAACCCGGCACAGCTTTTCGGCGTTCACCCCGTGCAGCAGGGGCGTACCACGCTCCCGGGTGGGCATTTCAACTTCGCGCTGCTGCCGTCGCAGAGCATCTCTGATGGCATCGTGGTCGAGAACCTCTCCGGCCGCGCGCTCACATTTCACGTCTACGGGGCGGATCTGGTCACGGCGGCGGGCGGTGGTCTTGCTCCCGCGCAGGCGACCGCGACCATGCACGAGGCGGGCGCCTGGATCGTGGTGTCCTCACCGGTTGTGACCATCGCCGCGCACCGCCAGTTCACGGACACCTTCACCTTGACGCTGCCTGCGGTTGTCTTCCCGGGTCAGCATCTCGGCGCTGTCGTGGTGGCGGCCGGAGTTGGACTCACCCCGCAGGGAAACCCGATTGAGGCACGCACCGCGCTGATCACCGTTGTCACCGTGCCGGGCATTGCGCATCCATCGGCACGTCTCAGCTCCCTGACCGGCTCCGTGAATCTGTCCGGGTCGATCGGTTTCGGCATCACGCTGTCGAACACGGGGAACGTCTTGCTCACGTATGCGGGCTCGGTGACCATCGATGACGGCACGGGACATCGTGTCGCGACTCTTCCGCTGTCGCCCATCAACGCGTACGTCGTGCCGAATGGTCGGGTACACCTCGCCGCCGTGTGGAAGAAGGTCGATCCACGATTCTCCGCCTTCCGGATGCACGCGTCGGTCACCATTCTTGCCAACGCCGCTCCGGTTGGCACCCTGAGGTCGCAATCGCTCGCACTGCAGCTCCCATCTGGAACGCCGATCCCGATCGTCGTCGGTGTGGCCGGGCTGCTGACGGCACTGCTCCTGCTCGCCGCTTGGTCCATCCGCAGACGTGCCGGAAGGCGGAGCAGGTTGGTCGCCGGGAACATCCTCGACAGGAGGCTCATCGGCCTGCGATGACCCAGGTAGCTCCACGCATCATGACCAGTCGAGGCGCGCGCACCCGGCAGCCCGGGGATGACAGCGACGCACCAGCAGGGCTGCGCCCTCGGGTCACAGTGCTGGTCGTTGACGACGATCCATTGATTCGCGACACGACCGGACGCATCCTGGAGAAGGCCCTGTACCGAGTGGTGCAGGCGGCCAGCACCGAGGAGGCGCGGGCGGCTTGGTTGCAACACCGCCCCGAGATCGCGCTCGTCGATCTCGAGCTGGGCGGCGAGTCCGGGTCGGTCCTGCTCGATGAGCCATGGGTCCGCCGTCTCGACACTGCGGTCGTCGTGTTGACGGGATCCGACGACGTCGACGTGGCCAACCAGTCGTTCGAGCGCGGCGCATCGGGCTACGTGGTCAAGCCGTTCAGGCCGAATGAGCTGCTCATGCAGGTCGGCAGCGCACTTCGCCGCCGCGACCTCGAGCGCACCGTCGCCGACCATGTCGTCGAGCTTGAGCGCAAAGTCATCGAGAGCACGACGGGGATCAGCGCGCTGCGCGCGCGCCTGGAGCACGTTGCCTCGGGATCATCGCTCGCAGATGAGCAGATCATTCGACACCTCAGCTCGGCGGTGTGTCTTCGTGACGACGACACGGGGCGCCACATCGAGCGGGTGAGCCTGACTGCGGCCGCACTCGCCGATTGGCGCGGCTTCGTGGTCGATCCAGCGCCGGGCATTCGCCTTGCGGCCGCGATGCACGATGTGGGAAAGATCGGGATTCCCGACTGGGTCCTTCTCAAACCGGGACCGCTTAGTCCCGACGAGAGAGCGGTTATCGAACGCCACTGCGAGCTCGGCCACGCGCTCCTCAGCGGCTCGGACAGCCCGGTGCTCAAGCTCGCCGCGTCGGTTGCTCTCAACCACCACGAGCGCTGGGATGGCTTCGGGTATCCCAACCGCCGGAGCGGCGAGGACATTCCGCTGGAAGCGCGCATCACCTCGGTGGCGGACGTCTTCGACGCGCTCACCCGTGACCGCGTGTACCGAGCCGCACTGCCGGTCGAGACGGCGGTGGACGTGATGGTGCGTGATCGCGGTGGCCTGTTTGATCCCCAGTTGCTCGACCTCTTTCTTGATCATCTGGACGATGTGCTCTCCCTGACCAGAGAGCTGCCCGATCCCCCAGCCCTTCGAACCACGCGCATCGTGGTCGCGGGCGATGAGCCGCTTATCGTCGACGGGCTGCTGCGACTCATGCATCGAAGAGGGGAGCTGCGCGTGATCGGAAGCGGGGGCACCGTCGCCGAGGCGCTCGAAGCGGTGCGAAGCCTGCGCCCGGATGTTCTGCTTGCAGACTCCCGAATGCCGGACGGTGAAGCAGCGGATTTGACGGCGGTCGTGCTGGCTGAACATCCCGAGACCAAGGTGATCGTCCTGATCGACGCCGCGGCGCCGGAGAGCGCACTGCGCTGCATCTCCGCCGGATGCTCGGGGGTCATCGCCAAGACCACACCGGTGGACGATGTTGCGAGGGCGATCCAGCGCGTCCATGACGGCGAAATGGTGATGCCGCCTGCGCTGCTCGCTCAGGTCGTGGCCGGTTTGCGCCGGACCGGCCCGCGTCCTGGCGACGACATGACGCGCAGAGAGAGCGAGACGCTCGGATACCTCGCACGCGGTCTCTCGTTGCTGGACATCGCCGCCGCAATGTCCATCAGCATGAACACGGCTCGCAACCACACGCAGCGGGTCATCGAGAAGCTGGGAGCGCACTCCAAGCTCGAAGCCGTTGTCATCGCCATGAGGGAAGGCTTGACCGTGGCGGCGCAATGACATCGCCCGAGGTCACCTTGACGAGGGAATTCGCGGCCTTCCTGGAGGTCGTTCCAGAAGCGATCATCGGCGTCAGCCGCAACGGCGCAATCCTCTTCGTGAACTCGCACGCCGCATCGCTGTTCGGCCACGACGCGAGCGAACTGATCGGGCGGCCAGTTGAACTCCTGATGCCGAGGTCATTTCGCGAGGCGCTCTCGTCGGGGCGGGGCTTCGACCTGCCACTGACGCTGGTGCCAATGACCGCCCACCGGAAGGACGGCTCGGAGTTTCCTGCCGAGACCTCGTGGACATCGACTGGGCCCATCGTCATTGCCGCTGTGCGCAACATCAGCGAGCGGAAGCCGGACAACACCCGGTTCCGCGGAGTCCTCGAGGCAGCCGACGATGCAGCCGTCGGCGTGGATCGGGGCGGAACCATTGCCGTTGTCAATGCCGAAGCCGAAGCGCTGTTCGGGTATACCCGCCCCGAGCTCATCGATCAGTCCCTTGAGATGCTCGTCCCTCTGCTTGGGCCGGACGGCGCCGCGCAGGATGGGTTTCGGCACGTGGACGGCCACGTCAGCCGCCAGCTGGGCGCCGGGAAGCCGTTGGAGGGAAAGCGAAAGGACGGTTCGGAGTTCCCCATCGAGATCTCCCTCTCGGCCATCGACACCGACGAGGGGCCGCTCGTCTCGGCTGCCATTCGCGATGCCAGCGATCGTGCCGAAAGCCAGCGAGAAGAGGACCGGACGATGGTTCAGAACGAGCGCGATCTCCTGGAGTCGCGGCTGCACCAGTCCCACCGGTTGGAAAGCCTGGGGCAGCTCGCGGGCGGCGTGGCGCACGACTTCAACAATCTTCTGGCCGCGATCCTCAACTATGCCGGCTTTGTCGTTGAGGAGATCACAAAGGAGCTCGAGACACGATCGGTCGATGACCGCGTTCGCCTGACCGCGGTGCTGAGCGACGTCGGTCAGATCGGCGCAGCAGCGCAGCGAGCCGCCGGCCTTACCCATCAGTTGCTCTCCTTCGCCCGGCGAGAGGTGAGGCACCTCGAGGTTCTCGACATCAACGTCACAGTCCGTGAAGTCGAAACCTTGCTTCGCCGAACCATCGGCGAGCATGTCGAGTTGATCACAGATGGCGCGCCGAACCTCAGGACCGTGCGAGCCGACCGCGGTCAGATCGAGCAGATGCTCCTCAACCTGGCCATCAACGCGCCCGATGCGATGCCCACCGGTGGAACGCTTCGGGTCGACACCGACAACTTCACCGTCGATGAAGAATATTCCGCGCGCCATCCGGTCGTCGAACCTGGCTCGTATGTACGTCTTCGCGTCACGGATACGGGCACGGGGATGGATGAGGAGACCCTCGATCGGGCGTTTGAGCCCTTCTTCAGCACCAAATCGAAGGACAAGGGAACTGGGCTCGGGCTGGCGACCGTGTACGGGATCGTGAGCCAGACCGCGGGGTTGGTCGAGCTCCATTCGGAATTGGGGGTCGGGACCACCGTGATGATTCTCCTCCCGAGCACTGCTGCGAACATCAGAACGCCGACGCTCAACGAAAAGTCTGCGGACGTGAACCCCGGAGAAAGCATCCTGGTCGTGGAGGATGAGGAACTGGTCCTCGATGTCGCCACACGCATCCTCACGCAGCACGGGTATCACGTCCTTGCGGCACGAAGCGGTGCAGAAGCATCGGCCTTGATGGACGGCCATCAGGGGATCATCCACCTCCTGCTCACCGACGTCGTGATGGCGGGGGAGACCGGAAAAGAGATCGCAGAGCGGGTATCAGTGCTCCGCCCAGGGATTCGCGTGCTCTACATGTCCGGGTATCCCGAATCGGTGATCGCGTCGCAAGGGGTCATCGAACCTGGAGTCAAGCTGGTGTCCAAGCCATTCAAGGCGCTGGATCTTTTGGCACACGTGCGCTCCGCCCTCGACGCCTGATCACGTCCAGCCGGTGACGGCCTGGAGCCGGTTCCCGACCATGGGCGCGCGCCGGGTCTCGCCGGTCACGATCCCCCATCGGAGGGTGCGGCGTTGAGGGATCGCCGGGTAGCCTGGGTCAGTGCCCCAACTGCCGCCGATCTCGCAAATCGCCAGGGTCCTGGCCGTCACCCTGTGGCTTGCACTGGCGGTCCCGCTCGCGAGCATCGAGATCTCGCTGCTGGTTTCGCCCTCGCAAAACGTCGAGGCCGGCGGCCAGTCGCTCGCTCTCAGCGCCGGACCGGCGGCGTCGACGTCAGGACCGGGCACGCTCGAGCTCTTCGGGCAATCGATCCCGACGACGCAGCAGTTCTCGGGCCCGATCCGACCCCGTCTGCTGTGGGCGGAGGTCACCCACTACGACCAGCTGCTGCTCGCCCTCAAGCAGCCGGAGCACCTGGGGCAGGATCTTCGTAGCGGATGGAGCGCGTACTTTGCGCGTCAGCTGGTCATCGCCGTGCTGGTGGCGGCCGCCCTTGCCGCACTGAGCTTCGCACTGCTGCGCCGGGGATGGCAGGAGTTCGTCGCGGGTATCGTCGTGGCGTTGGTGGTCGCGGGTGTCGTCGATGCGGTGGCGATCAACAGCGCGGCGCAGGGACTGCAGCAGCTTTCTCAGGTGCGGACCCTCGACCAGCTCGTCGGCCGTTCGCCGCTCGCGGTCGACACGACTCCGCACCGGGCGCCGAACGCTACCGCGACGACCGTGGTCATCGGTGACTCAACCGCCGCGGGCGCGGGGAATCCGCAAGTCCCCCACGCCACCGTGGAGGACAGTGCCTGCCGGCGCAGCCTGGACAGCTACGCCGCCGACATCGCGGCGGTGAACGGCAGCACGGTGGTCAATCTCGCGTGCACCAACGCGTCGATCGAGGATGGTCTGTTTGCGGCCGAGGTGATCAACGGCGCGCTCATACCATCGCAACTCGCACGGCTGGAGGCGATGCACGGCGTCAAGACCGTGATCGTCAGCATCGGCGCCAACGAGATGCACTGGACACAGTTGATGGAACTCTGCCTGGTGGCGCCACAGTGCGACGACACCGCCTCGGCCGCATGGTTTGCCCAGGCGCTCGACAGTTTCACCATCGATTACTACGACCTGCTCCAGCGCCTGGCATCTCTGCCCGGGCTGCCGCGGGTCATCGTCAACGAGTACTACGATCCGCTCCCCGTCAATCCGGACTGTGCCGGGCAGCCGGCCATCACCGCAGCCAAGTCCGCAGTGCTGCTGAACCGGTTGACGACCTTCAACACCGTGCTCTCCGACGGTGCTGCGAGCTTTGGTTTCGACGCGGTCGCACCGAACTTTGCAGGTCATGAGCTCTGCACGCCGCAATCGTTCGTGCAGGGCCCCGCGGATTCCGCCCCGCTGCATCCCACGGCGGCGGGGGAGATCGCCATCGCGCTCGCCGACGAGCAGGCGCTGTTGAATCCGGCGCCACCGCGTCCGACCGGCGCGGCGACACCGACACCCTCGTAAGCTACGACCCGACCTCTGCGAGACGGTCTCGACACTACGCGCCTTCCGAGCCAATCGAGGAAATCGCTCATGACCGCCACGTCCGAATCGTTCGACTACCACGGCGCACTCCTGGTGATCGAAACCGACTCCGGTGAGGTCGTCTTCATCCATCCTCCCGGTGGCACGCCCGAGGCGCCGGCCTCGCTGCCGAGCAATCCGTGCGAGCCTGGAGAATCACCGGAGGCGGGCGCGGTGCGGATGGCGCGGGAGATGACCGGCCTGGACGTCACAATCGTGGGCGAGTTCATCACGTTCATTCAGCAGGGCACCCCGACCGGCACGATGTGTGCCCACGGCTACCGAGCCCGCGTCGGCGGCGGAACGCTCCTCGATGTCGGACCTGAGGGCCCGGTGCGCGCGTACCCGATCGAAGCGCTTCCGGCCATCATCCCGATCCGAGCGGCGAATCAGCGCGTGCTCGACGCCTACCTCGAGCTGCGCGCTCAGGGCTGAGGCGCCGGACCTCCGCCGGGCGCCACATCGTCGCCCGTATCGTGACGGCGGATGAGCGAGCGCGACACCCCGGCCCGCACGGTCACCGCTGCGGGGTTCGCCGTCTTCCTGCTCCTCGGCGTGGTGATCGCCTCGTACGGGCCGTCGATACCGCACATCATCGTCCGGTTCGACGTCAGTGTCAGCGTCGCCGGCCTGATCGTCACCGCGAACTTTCTCGGCGAGGTCGTCGGGCTGATGGCGCTCGGCCTGACTCACGCTCGCTGGAGCCTGCGGAAGCGTCTGGGCGTTGGGACATCCGTGTTCGGCGTCGGATTGCTGGCGGCAGCAGCGGCTCCGACATGGCCGCTGCTGCTGCTTGCGGTCTTCGTGCTCGGCATCGGAGCAGGCGGCCTCGTGGTGCTCATCAACCTGTACTACGCCACCAGGTTCGGGCACCGGAGTCCGGCGATGCTCGGCCTGGTGAACACTGCGTACGGCGTCGGCACCTTCATCGGGCCGGCGCTCGTCGCCGTGACACGCGGATACTCGGTCGTCTTTGCGGTCGTTGGCTGCGGCGTGCTGGTGTGCCTCGTGTTCCTGCGACGCGCCGAAGATGACGCTGTCGCGCGGGAGGCGCCACCGAGACTCAACACCCGGACGCTGGGTCTTGTCATCACCTTCGCGCTGCTGCTCCTGGTGTACGAGGGGCTCGAAGCAGGGGTCGGGACGTGGGAGGCGACGGATCTGCTCAGCCTGGGTGCGTCGGCTCAGTTCGCAGCGGCGGCCACCTCGGTGTACTGGGGAGCGTTCACCATGGGCCGCGTGCTCACCGCGCCCCTGGCGGTGCGGTGGTCTCCGCAGCGAATCCTGGTGCCCGCCTTGATCATCGGCACGTTGCTGCTGCTCGGCATTCGTGCCGGGGTCTATCCGCCGGCGATGTTCGCGCTGGTCGGCCTGTGCGCGGCGCCGATCTTTCCTGTCGCGGTGTCGTGGATGACCCGGGTGATCCCCAACGCAACCACGCTGGTGACCTACGTAATCCTCGGAGCCGTGATCGGGAGCGCCATGGTGCCGGCGGCCCTCGGTGGCTTGATCGGGCTCGCGGGGGCCGTGCAGTTGCCGCTCGGTGTTGCGGCGTGCGCACTCGCGTCGCTCGCGATGGTGGGGGTCATCTCACTGCGATTGCGGCACTGAGCTCATGGCTCGGGGGGCGTCACCGCGATCGCGATCCAGATGATCGTGTCTCCCTTGCGCAATTCGGCGAGCGCGGGGATGCCGTTGGTCACCTGCCCGAAGATGTCGTATTTACGGCCGACGCCCCTGCTGTCGCCCCTGCTCATGAAGAACTGACTGCCGATCGCCGCCGGCGTGGCGCCGTACATCGCCACCGCACCGAAGAGGTACTCACCCACGACCGGGTCGGAGGCGACGGAATAACCCGGACCTCCTGTCCCCGTGCTCGTGGGATCACCCGCAATTGCGAGCGATGCCTGCGCGGGACACGCCGTACCGGTGGTGTCGGGGCACACCTGGTAGACCGAGAGCCCGTCGTAGAAGCCGTGCTCCGCGAGGAACACGAAGTCGTTGACCGCCTTGGGAGCGAACTCCGGGCGCAGACGCACGGAGATGATTCCGTGGCTTGTGTCGAGGTACGCGCAGTAACCGACGTTGTGCTTGATGACCGTGCGCGGCGCAACACTGAAGGTGCGTGACGGGTCGATGACAGCCGTGTGCGCGGGCGGTGCCGGACATGTCACGGCGGACTGAATCGATGCGAGATGAGTCGAACTCGCGGGCGGAACGGACGCGCTGCAACTGGCAATCAATCCAGCGGCGCAGGCCGCCGAAAACACGTAAGTGGTGTGTCGAATTCTCGTGGCGAGCAGACCTTGCTTCGGCATTGGCGGCACAGTGTACGTGGTATCGAATTTTTGTGATCATGCTTGGTACTCAAGCCGACATACACGCCGAAATCGTTGGTACACAAGGGGTTGCGGCTTGGTGCAGTGTTGAGATCGAACTTGACATTGTTGACCCAAGCTGTGAGGATCCGGCTCGAGGGGTCTCGACGCTATGACGGAGGCCGGTCGTGGATCACGTTCAAAATCGAGACCAGGTTGGAGGGCATCGACGTTGGTTCGTCGGTGCCGGGATATGTCTGCCGCTGGCGTTAGCGCTGTCGCAGACGCTGCCTGCGCACGCAGGGCCGGTAGTGCAAAGTGCGTTCACCCCGATCACGCCGGTGCGTGCTCTTGACAGCCGTAATGCGGGGCAGACCGCGTTCCATCTTGCCCCAGGAAATGAGACCGACACGTGGCAGGTGAGTGGCGCCAACGGCATTCCGTCGGGCGCAACCGCCATCGTGCTCAACCTCACCGTGACCAACGTCTCCAACAACACGTTCCTGACCGCGTATCCCGCGGCCGCGGGAACGTCGCCGGGAACGTCGAACGTCAACGCAACCGCCGGGAAAGCTTCGAGCAGCGTCGTGGTCGTGCAGCTGAGTGCCGGCGGTGCGATCGACATCTTCAATGCCGTCGGCAGCGCCGACGTCATCCTCGACTACTTCGGCTACTACGCCGCGGTCAGCACCACCGCTGGACCGACCGGTCCCACCGGCGCGACCGGCACCGCCGGATCGACCGGCGCCACCGGGCCGCAGGGCAGCACCGGGTCAACCGGCGCATCCGGAGCAACCGGGGCCACCGGTCCCATCGGGCCATCTGGTGGACCGATCGGGCCCACCGGAGCAACGGGTAGCACAGGAGCAACCGGATCCACGGGAGCCACCGGGGCGACCGGCGCTGTCGGTACCACGGGCGTTGCCGGACCGGCGGGTAACACCGGAGCCACCGGAGCCGTCGGCGCCACGGGATCCGTTGGACCAGCCGGGGCTGCCGGACCCACCGG
>JBAPWO010000280.1:0-4088 GCA_049283735.1 Candidatus Dormiibacterota bacterium | reverse complement strand
CAATTAGCCTGGGCTAAATAAGTGCTGGTCTGGGGGACCAGGGGTCGCAGGTTCGAGTCCTGTCTCCCCGACGGACGCGCAATTTGAGTTCGCGGCGAGCGGTTTCGCGGTGCGTTGGGCGCCAGCGGGCGAACGGGGTGTAGCGCTCTAACCAGGAATGATGACTTTTCCTGCAAAAGGCATCATTCCCCACAGTCGGGGCCGGATGCCGTTGCTCATAGCAAGAGATTGTGGCAGTCCAGCGCATCCATAGCGCTTACAGTTTTTAGGGCGATCGTCCGATGTAGAAGTCCGGCAGATACTTGACACCGCAGGTCCAAGAGATGCTTGACGGTGTGCGGCGCATCCTGAGCCTGTACGAGCTGCGCTCAGCGTCCCAAGCTATGGAGTCGGCGGCAGCGAGCCACTTCCCCGTGGATGAAGTGTCCACGCTCGGGCAGTTGGCTCAAGGCGGCACCTCTACGTGCCGGCTACGTACTCGCACGGATTCGCTCGTGGCTCGCCCTTCCTAGCCTACGAGTACACCGCACACCAAGCGTCAACCAATCAGGAGATCCGATGCAGCAAGCCATCTCGTCCAGCAGGCCAGACGTCGCCGAACCCGACGTGGACGGGCGTCGCCGCCTCAGCGCAGCGGGTTCTCGGACGACATATTCGAGAATGATCGGAGCGCTGTTCTTGTCGGGATTCCTTGTCTACGGGGTTGGATCCGCGCTCGCCACATCCGCGGCGGGCGCGCCGCACTTTCTCGCGTTGATTGCCGCACACCCGACTGTCCTCATCATCGGAGCCCTTCTGATGTTGCTGAACACAGTGGTGGACCTCGGCAAGGGGATCCTCTTCTTTCCGATCCTTGGAAACCACAGCAGGAGAACTGCGCTGGCCTATCTGGCAACAATGATCGTCGAGGTAACCTTGCTGGACGTCGGGGCGGTCGCTTTGTTGATGATCGTGCCTTTGAGCGGCCAGCACGGACTTGACGCTGCGACGGCCGTAGCCCGCGGATCAGCCCTTGTTCACACGAACGCCATGTTCTACCAGTTTGGCGAAATGACACTTGCAGTGGGTTGCGTGGCCCTGTGTGCGCTGCTTTTCCGGACCCGTTTGATCCCCCGGTTCCTGTCGATTTCGGGCTTGATCGGCTATCCGATTCTCATGGTTGGAGCCATCGCTGAAGTCTTCGGGATCCACATCGGCCTCGTGCTCACGATCCCTGGCATGTTCTTTGAACTGGTGCTTCCCTTCTGGCTCTTCACCAAGGGTTTCCAGACCGAGGCCTACTCGGGAGGCGCTCCGCGTCGGGTGGATCCGACACTAGCGGCCTAGGTTTTCTCATCCAGCCCGGTCGGGTGCAATCCCGGCCGGGCTCACTCTTGCTCCTTACACTGGCGATATGCCCGTATCCAAGCGAGCGGTCGCGGGCAAGTTGCCCGCAGAGACAACGAGCTTCGTCGGCCGGCGGCGCATCCTGGCGGAAGTCAAAGCGGCATTCGCCAGCACTCGCCTCCTCACGCTGGTAGGCCCCGGCGGTGTGGGCAAAACCCGCCTCGCCCTGCGGGCGGGCGCTGATCTCCAGCGAACCCTGCGTGACGGCGTCTGGTTCATTGACCTCGCCGGTCTTGAAGATCCACATCTGGTCGCCAAGGCCGTCATCACCAGCCTAGGTGTGGCGGACCAGTCCGGACAGTGGCCCACTTCGCTCCTGGTCTCCCATCTCGCCTCACGCGAAGCGCTGCTGATCCTCGACAACTGCGAACATCTCCTCGACGCCGTCGCCGTTCTCGCCGATGTCGTGCTGAAGGAGGCCGCCGGAGTTCGCCTCCTTGCCACCAGCCGTCAACCGTTGGGGATCTCCGGTGAGCGCGTCGTTCAGGTGCCTCCCCTCACACTGCAGGGAGAATCGAGCGCCGACTCCAGACAGGGGGCAGCACATTCCGAGGCAGTCGCCCTGCTTGAGGCCCGGGCGGCGGACGCCGGCGTCCAACTCGAGGATTCGGATGCCACTCGCCAACTGCTGCTCGACCTCTGTCGTCGCCTCGACGGCATGCCGTTAGCACTCGAGCTGGCGGCCGTCAGGCTGAGGACCATCGGCCTTGATCAGCTGCTCGAGCGCTTGAGTGATCGTTTCGCCGTCCTCACTGGCGGCAGCCGTGCAGCGCTCCCGCGACAGCAGACGCTCCGAGCCACCATCGACTGGAGTCATGACTTGTTGAGCGGCCCGGAGGCAGCACTGTTGCGACGGCTCGCGGTGTTCCCGTCCGACATGAGCCTCGATGCTGTTGAAGCCGTGGCAACCCAGACGGGCATCGATCGAAAGTCCGTGCTTGAGCTGCTGTCGAGCCTGATTGAGAAGTCGTTCGTGACTCGATTGGGTCCAGCCGCAAACGCACGCTACAAACTCCACGAGACGATGCGGGAGTACGCGCTCATCAAGCTGCGCGAGGCGGAGGAGGAGCCCGCAGCGATCAAGGCTTTCGTCGCTTTCTACGCCGAGATGTGCCAGTTGGCGGAGAAGGCCGCGCAGTCGCCCCAGCTCGTGGAGTGGCTCAAGCGCATGGACGGGGAGGCAGACAATGTGCGCGCTGCGCTCGCTCACTGTCTCTACGGTCCTGATCACGCGCTTGGCGTTTCCATGGTCGGCTCTCTTCTCTGGTACTGGACAGCGCGGGCGACCAGTGAGGGCGCGTACTGGTTGGACCTGTACCTCGAACGTCGAGAGGGCGAGGGCGCCGACGATCCGATTCTGGCGCGTGCCCTCTTCGCGCGCGGTTATGTGTCGATGGTGCTCGGGGATGCGACGACGGCATCGCCAGTTCTGCAGGAGGCGGACGCAATAGCGCGCGCCGCGCATGATTCGCCGCTGCTCGCCAGGATCCTCTCGGTCTCCGCGGGTATCCGCGTCATGAGCGGTGACCTTGAGGGCGCTCGATCGCAGCTGAGCGAGGCGAGGACCCTGGCTCAGGGCCTCGACGACCCGGGGGTCGACGCGATGCTGGCCCTCACGGAGGGGTTCATTGCCCTCGCCGAGGCGGACGTCGAAACCGTAGGTCGCGTGTATACCGAGTGGTCCCCTCGGGCTCGCGATCGCGGCGACCTTCAGACCCTCAGTTACCTGCTTTCGTCCTATGGGTTCTCGCTCCTTCAGAAGGATCAACCCGACCGGGCTGGGCCTCTCTTGCAGGAATCACTGGCAATCGAACGGCGTCTCGAAAACCGCGACATGATCCTCTACGTTCTCGACGGACTGGCGAGTCATGCGGCGATGGTGGGCCGGCTCCAGAGGTCCGCACGATTGCTTGGTGCCGCGGAGAACCTGCAGACCGAGACCGGCATTCGCCTGATGCCGCATATGGAACCTGTGCTGGCACACGCGCGGGAGACGATTGCGACCTCGCTGGGAATCCGGACGTTGGAGTCGGAGACCCAGGCGGGCAAGCGGATGTCGACGGATGAAGCGATCGCCTTCGCACTCGACGAGAAGAAACCAGCCCGGCTCGACGCTCATGTCAATGCGGTGAAGGTGACACCGCTGAGCAAGCGCGAACTTGAGATCGCCCGCCTTGTCGCAGACGGCATGAGCAATAAGGAGATCGCCTCGCGGTGCTTTCTCTCCGAGCGGACGGTGGAGACGCACGTGTCGAACATCCTCAATAAGCTCGGCATCAACTCCCGGGCAGAGGTTGCGCGTTGGGTTGAGCGCGAGTTGGGTCCGGACTAGGGGCGCTCTCGTCGCCGCGTTCGCAGTGCGACCACAGTCGCATCGACGACTCGGACCGACGGGAGCAGTGCAACGCCAAACAAGCGATGAATATCCTCGACACATCCAGCCTCGACGATGCATGAGAGCCGGTCCTCGTCGGGGATGTACGCGGCGCTCAGCACTTCCGGCCGCAGATCGCTACCTCGGACGCGCAGGCACGCTGCATTCAGGCTCTTGCTGATCCACGAGAGCTCGCTCTCTGCCAGTCTCAACCTCACCTCAGCCAGGTAGCACCGTCGTGTGAGGCGATCCGGCGTTTGAGCTGGGGGTTTCGTTCTCATGACCCCAGGTTGCGTTCTGCGCCGTTGGAAGTCGTCGGTGTCAGCAC
>JBAPWO010000279.1:0-6247 GCA_049283735.1 Candidatus Dormiibacterota bacterium | reverse complement strand
CGCGGGCAGATCGAGGTTCACCTGGTAGAGGGCCTGCACCGGTCCGAAGTGCTTGTCGATCCCCCGCAGCTTCAACAAGGGCTCCGCCGGGGCCGCCGCCCCGCCGCTCACCCCTGCCCCGGGGTCGTGATTCATCTCAGTCGCCTCGAGTAGATAAGTCGTCGGTGGCATTCGGTGACGGACTCCCTCCGCCGCGCATGATTCGGCACTCGCGCCGGTTTCGAACTGCACCACTCGATCTCGAGATGATGCCGTCCCACCTGGAGTTGAGGCAGGCCGGGCCGCCCCGACGGGCGACCCGGCTCTCCACTGACGAGGTGCCCCAACGGGGGCGCGCCGTCAGGCGATTACTTGATGTTGGCCGCGCTGCAGAGCGCTGCACCGGCGATTGCGCAGATGGACATTGCGGAGTCGAAGCCGTCCGCGACCACCGTCGATTCCATGTTGGTGGCGTCAACCCAGGACGCCTTCAGGAGGGACGCCGGCTCGGTGATGCTGGTGTTGGCAGGGTCAATCGTGGTGCCGTTCAAGAGCGCCGCTGGGACCGTGTTGCCAGAGAGGAGGATGTCGGCCAGCGCGACCGCATCCTGGGCCTCCTTGTAGACCGGCTTGTACACGGAGCCACACTGGTAGCCCTCGAGGATCCAGGCCATGCCCTGGGCGGTCGCATCCTGCCCGGTCACGGGGACTTGCTTCGCCTTCACCCCGGCCGCCTTGAGATCGTTGATCACCGCGTTGCCGAGCCCGTCGTTGGCCTCGATGGTCGCGTTGATGGTGGGATGGGAAGTGAACTCCTGCTGGAAGATCGTGCCGCCTTGGGTGTTCGACCAGCCCGGAGCGAAGTTCTCTCCGACGAGCTTCATTCCCTGGCTGTTGGTCGCACCCGCGGAGACGGTCTTGGCCGCCTGGCTCCAGACGACCTTGTTGTATCCGGTGGCGAAGGAGATCGCGTTCGGGTCGGTGTCCTCACCGCCGTTGAGCACGAAGACCTGCGGGCTCTTGACGCCCCACGAGGAGACGCAGGTCAGGAACCCGTTGCCGATGGCCTCACCGACTGCTTCGTTGTCGAAGCTGACGTAGTAGGTCTTGGTGCCCTGAAACGTCGCGCGGTCGTAGCTGATCAGCTGGACGCCCTTTGACTGGGCCAGCTGCGCTATGGCCGAACCGGTTGGCCCGTCGAGAGGGGTCATGATCAAGACCTTGGCGCCAAGGTTGATATCGGCGTTGGCGAGGTCGAGCTCGGTCGCATCACTGCCCTGAGCGTTGTCGATTCGGAACTGCTGCTGGTTGAACCCGGCAGCCGCCAAAGCCGAGAGCAGGTAGGGCTGATCGAAGTCCACCCAGCGCACCGACGAGGTCGTGTCGGGGAGGATCACCCCGATCAGCAGGTTGTTGACGCCCTTGGTGGCGTACGCGGTCAGCGGCTTCAGCTGGCTCATCGTCCCCGCGATGTCGGTGGTGAACGAGCTGACAGTCACGCCCGATGGGACGCCGGGGTTCGTAACCGCCGAGCCGGTGTTGCCGGTCGACGTGCTTCCGCAGGCCGCAGCCACGAGCGCGGCACCACCCACCAGGGTGACCCGGCTCAACTTCGACAGACCATGGGACCCCCGGCCCCTGATTCCATCTTGCAAACGCATCAGACCTTTGCCCTCCGAACCGGAATCGACCGTCTGCGACGCCACTTGCTCCGGTAGCGACAAGTGTCGCCACCCGAACCTCTGTGAGGCAGCGTCCGGATGGTTCGCCTATCGGGAAGGGTTTGTCAACTCCTCGAACGAAAAATCACCCTAACGGGGGATTTTTCGTACCGCTCGCCCCATGACGACGCATCAAAAGCATCGAAAGCGGATGCGCCGGGCGCCCGCAGCAGGCCTAGTCGACCTGTTCCGTGGGCCGGACGAGCACCTCGTTGATGGCGACGTGGCGGGGCCGGGAGACGATGTACGCGATCGCATCGGCGATGTCCTCGGCAGTGAGGCGCTCGATCGACGCGAAGCGCTGGCGCAACCCGGTCAGGATCTCCGGGCGGTTGTGGGACGCGAGCTCGGTGGCGACGGCGCCCGGTTCCACCAGGGACACCCGGACGTGCCGGGTGGTGACCTCCTTTCGCAGGGCGTCGCTGAAGGCGCCAACCCCGTGCTTGGTCGCGTTGTAGACGCCGCTGCCGTTGCGCGTCTCGCGCCCCGCGACCGAGCTGATGTTCACTAGGTCGGCGACCCGACGGGGACTGTCCTCCCCGGCGCGAAGCAGATGCGGCAGCGCGGCGTGCGTGCAGTAGAGCAACCCGAGAACGTTGATCCGCACCATCTGCTCCCACTCGTCGACTGGAGCATCGACGACCGGTCCGAGCAGCATCACGCCCGCGTTGTTGACCAGGGTGTCGAGGCGTCCAAGCTCGCCCACCGTCTGCTCCACCGCCCGTTCCGCCTCGGTCTGCTTGGTGATGTCGGCCGTGATCACCGTTGCCGTCACGCCGTCTGCACGAACCCGACTGGCCAGTTCTTCGAGCCGCTCCGAACGGCGGGCGACCAGGGCCACAGCGGCGCCCAGAGCTGCGAGCGCTACGGCGGTCGCCTCGCCGATGCCACTCGACGCGCCGGTGACGAGTGCGACGGTGCCGTCGAGGGATCGGTTGGGTGTCGCCATCGGCTCAGTAGCGTGCCACACGCGCACCCGGCGAGCGATGCCGGCGATCGTGTCAAAGTAGACCCATGGACAGCGACGGCTACGGCTACGCGCCAGACGATCGCGGAAGCTCGCGGCTCCTCGACGACTTGCGCACCCTCTCGCCGTCGGCGATCGAGCGCGTGGCGCACGGCTGGGAGTCGCACGCGCTGCCGCATCTCGACCGGTATCACGCCGCCGAAACCGCGGCGCTCGAGGCCATCGAAAGCGCTCACCGCACCACCGACTGGGAGGCGCTCCAGCGTCAGATTCTCGACCTCACCGAGGGTCGCACGTCGCTGGTGTCGTGGAAGGTCGAACACGGGCAGACCGGCCATCACGCCGAGTCGGCGGCGCTCGGCGCAGCGCTCGCGCTGCACGCCGCGGGATACCTCGACCGGGCCCATACGGAAACGCTCGCGCGTCCCATGGCGGAGGCGCTGCCGTGGCTGCTGAGCCTGCCCGGCGGGAGCGCGTAGCCGCGCCCGACTCCCCGAGGTCTACTCGCTGACCAGCTCGTAGTCGGGGTTGAGGATGGCGAGCCGGCGCGTCCACGATCCGACCATCCCTTCGACGATCAAACGCGCCCCAGGCTCGATGCCGGGAATCTTCGGGCGCCCCTGGAACACGAGCAGGAGCACGCCGGTGTCGTCGGTGATCTCGCACTCGAGGTTGGCCGTGCCCTTCGCGGTCTGCACCCGCAACGACCGGATCCGGCCGGCGACCCGGACGCGGGTGCGCCAGGCGACGTCGCTGATCGGGATGGTGCCGGTGGCCCGACGAGCAAGCTCTCGATCCACGCCCGCGCCGCGAGTCGGCTTGCGGCGGCCTGCGTCGTTGCGCTGCGCGTGGGGCCGCACCTTGCGCCGCTGCGCCGATTCGAGGTTGAACGGAACGATCGTCGCCGCCACGTGGGCGACCGTGCCGACCGCGTCGGCGATGCGATCCGCCGTGCGGTCGTGGAGCACGCGCGCCAGCCGCGAGTTGAACGCACGACGCGGCAGGAGCACCGTGCATTCCGTCTTGCCGTCGGCGACGATATCGGCAACGTACTCCAGCGCGGCGCGCTCGAGGCGGCGGTCCCGGCACTCCACGATGTCCAATGGCAGATGCGTCAGGCCCAATCGGCTCCATTCCTCTTTGAGCTCTTCGGTTGCGGCCGCATCGATATCGAAGTGAACGGCGCGCAGCTCGTCCGGACGCAGGGTGCGTGCGTACTGCACCGCACGCGCGGCCGCCATGTCGAGCTGGCCGATGAGCACCAGGACGACATGGCGTTGCAGCACCGGAGCTTCGGCGGCGGCGGCGGCGCCGGTTTCGAGCTGCTTCTCCTCCGCCACGTACTGCCGGTGCAGCCGGATCAGGCCGAAGTACATCGGCGGTCCCACGACCGCGACGATCCACGCGCCCTCGGTGAATTTGGTGACCAGCAGGATCCCGACCACTGCGAGTGACAGCGTCCCGGAGAACGCGTTCACCGCCACACCGAGTCTCCACCGCTGTCCTCGTACGCGAAGGTTGTGCTTGACCATGCCGAATCCGGCGAACGTGAATCCGGTGAAGACGCCGACAGCGTACAGGCCGACCAGGGCATTGAGCTGCGCCTTGAAGGCGATGATCAGCAGAATTGCCACCACCGCCAGAACGAAGATCCCGTTGGAAAAGGCAAGCCGGTGGCCACGTTTGGTCAGCTGCCGGGGCAGAAACGAATCACCCGCGACGAAACTTGCCAGATACGGGAAACCGTTGAAGCTCGTGTTCCCGCCGGTGAAGAGGATGAGGACCGTGGCGGCCTGCACGACATAGAACAGCGCCGAGCCGATCCAGGTTGAGCCGAGGACGTAACGAACCTCCTGGGAGACAACCGTCGGCGTCCCGGCTTCGTAGGGGACGGCGTGGGTCAGATGCGCGAGCACCGAGGTGCCGAGCACGAGAAACCCGAGGATCAGGCACATGGTCACCAGCGCCTTGCGACCGTTGCGCGCAACCGGAGCGCGGAAGCTCGAGATGCCGTCGGAGACGGCCTCCAGCCCGGTGAGCGAGACGCCGCCGTTCGCGAAGGCCTTCAGGATGTAGAAGATGCCCAACCCCATCAGCCATCCCTGGGTCTGATGGCCGATGGGATAGCCGAGCGTGGCGGCGCTGGGGAGTGGCGCGGCATGCAGTCCGCCCAGCGCGGCTTTCACCAGACCGCTGACGATCACCAGCGACAGCGACGCCACATAGAAATACGTCGGGATCGCAAAGAATGATCCGGCCTCGCGGATTCCGCGCAGGTTGGCGAACAGCATGAGCAGGGTCACGCCGACCGTGATCTGCACCGTGTACGGCACGAGTGTCGGGTACGCAGACGTGACCGCGGCGGTCCCCGCGGACGTCTGAACGGCGACCGTCACCGTGTAGTCGATCAGCAACGCCACCGCCGCGACCTGGGCGACCTTCGGGCCAAAGTTGTCCCGAGCCACAACGTACGAGCCACCGATGCGGGTGTACACGCCGATGACCTGCAGGTACGAGAACATCACGAAGAACATCACGGCGAGAATCGCCAGGGTGATGGGGATCACCAGGCTGAAGGCCCCGATCCCGATGATCGGAACCATGATCCGCAGCATCTCTTCGGTGCCGTACGCCGACGAGGAGATCATGTCGGGGGCCAGCACGCCGATGGCCACCGGGTTGGCCAGGCGCTCCTGGGTGAGCTGCTCGGAGACCTTGGGCGGACCGAGGATTCGGTTCTTCAGCCTGTAGGCCAGGGACTCGGGATAGGTGGCGGTGCCCGGTGCGTAGGGGACGTCGGGTGCCAGTGGGCGCGAGGGCGCCACCGGCAGACCCTGAGGCTCTTCCACGGCCGCAGTATGCCCCATGCCGGAGATGGCGGCGATACCGCCGGACCCCCGAACGACCTGCTTGAATGGAGTCGTGCACATCGTCATCGTCGGCTGCGGGAGGGTCGGCTCCGGCCTCGCTCGCGCCCTCGAAGCCGAGGGTCATTCGGTCGCGGTTATCGATCGCAATCGCAAGGCTTTCCGCCGTCTGCCGGCCGACTTCAAGGGGCTCATCGTCGAGGGGTCCGGGTTCGACAAGGAAGCCCTCAACGACGCGAAGATTGCGGAGGCGGACGCCTTCGCCGCGGTGACCTCGGGCGACAACTCCAATATTCTCGCTGCCCGCATCGCTCGCGAAACCTTCGGCGTTGAGCGCGTCGTCGCGCGCATCTACGACCCGCAGCGTGCCCAGGTGTACCAGCGACTTGGGATCCCGACGGTGGCCACGGTCACATGGACGGTGGATCAGGTGCGCAGCTGGTTGTTGCCGGAGGAGTTCTCACCCCACTGGCGTGACGCCACGGGCTCGCTGCTGCTCATGGACCGCGTCCTTCCCGAGCACCTTGCCGGACAGAAACTGTCGTCGTTGGAGATAGACGGCAAGGTGCGCCTCGCGGCGGTCACCCGCGCGGGCGTCCCCCGGCTCGACGCCAGAGGCCTGGTCGGTCAGGACGGCGACCTGCTCCATTTCGTGGTGATGAAGGACGACCTCGACGAGCTGGCAGCCTTGCTCGCGCCGCCGCAGCCGGCAG
>JBAPWO010000278.1:0-3136 GCA_049283735.1 Candidatus Dormiibacterota bacterium | reverse complement strand
TGCACCCAATCCACAGGTACACCCATCTTCACAGCGACGTGCCACGTGACCCTGAGCAACCCAAGTAGCTCCAGCGCCGCTTTGAATTGGTTCCCACAATTCACCGTTCCTGACGGCGGAACTCAGTCCACAGTCACTCCCGCTAAAGGCACGCTCGCACCCGGCACGTCCGTGAAGGTGACCATCGTCACCAACAATTGCGGGGATACGTGGACTTTCATGGCGACCTCAACCAAGGGGTACGGTGGCTTGGAGACGGGTGCGGCTGTCGTCTTCATCTGCGGCTGATCCGGCCGCCCCAGCGAAGTCCAGCGGATTGCGCTCAACTCCATCCTCAAGGCCGGCCCTACGGAGGATGTCGCCGGCAGCCTTCTCGTCAGCACGTTCCGCGACGGCCTATAGCTGGCTCAGCTCGACGAGCTCACCCTCGCGAAGTGCGTGGATACGGCCGCACTCGGCACAGACAAGCACTGTGTCGAGAGGATGGCCGCACCGGCAGGCCCAACCGATCCGGCGAGCGGGGTTTCCAACCACGATTCCGTGGGCAGGTACGTCGTGTGTGACCACGGCCCCGGAACCGATCATGGACCAACCGCCGATGTGGACTCCGCCTACCACCACCGCATGCGCTCCAATCGCGGCCCCTCGCTCCACCACCACACCCGAGACTACCCAGTCGCTGTCGGCCTTGAGCGACCCGTCAGACGTAGACGCTCGAGGGTAGCGGTCGTTGGTTAGGCACGCGCCCGGACCCACGAATACCTCATCGCCGAGCACCGTTCCGCGGTACAGCAGCGCGTTGTTCTGTATCTTGCAGCGACTGCCCACCTGCACGTCGAGATCGATAAGCACGTTTTCGCCGATGATGCAGTCGTCACCGACAGAGGCGCCGCGGCGGAGGTGCGTTCGTGCCCAGATGCGGGTCCGTTTGCCCACACGTACGCCGTTCTCGACGTCGGCGGTCGGGTGGACTGCGGCGGTATCAGCCAACGCGGGAGCCCTGAGTACGGTCGAAGCGGATCCCCACTCGGAGAGCAAGCGCCGTCCATCGGCGGGGGGCCTCGGTCACCCCAGCCATTCGAACTCGGGTCCAACGTAGCTCACGCGTGTACTCTGCTCGCTGCTCTGAGGTTGGACGGTGACAGCGATGCAACGTTAGCCTGCATGCCACGAGGGTGGGGAGCTTGGCCGAGTAGCCTCCGTGATCTTCACGCCAATGCCCGTCACTCGAAACGACGTTGTCCATCGACTCACGCCGCCACGGGTCGGAGCGCCTTGCGTGCAGAGCGCCATCGCTGTGCGGGGCGCTCGACGACACGCCACGACACTTCCGCAACCAGGACGCTCAGGGCGAAGGTCGCGAGCGCCAGCCCCGGACCCTGACCGAGAGGCAGCAAAACCGCGATCGGAAAGTGCCAGAGATAGACCGCGTACGAGATCTTTCCTATCCGCACAAGTGGGGTCCACGAGAGCACACGTACGAGTGGTTGCCAGGGATGCACGGCCACTGCGCCGACGACGCTTGCTGCGGCCATGGCGAGCACCGTATAGCCGATGGTGTAATTCCAGCCTCCGGTGTTGTACGCGGTCGGAAGGAGCGCGGCCATGTACGCCGCGCCAATCAGAGCGGTGGTGCGCCACAACCGTTCGGAGCCCTTGTAGCCAAGCGACGATGCCAAGCAGAGTGCACACCCAACCAGAATCGAATCCACTCGCGTGTCGCTGCGCCAAAAGAGCTGTGCGTCGTGTGGGTTCACGGTCTGCGCGGCCATCGTTCGATGGATGACCACGGCGACGATGCAGACAATGGTCAAGACAAGCGCGAGGCGAGCGCCGCGCCATCGCAGCATCATTATCAAAAGGATGGGCCAGACCAGGTAAAACTGCTCCTCCACGGAGAGCGACCACGTGTGGCTCAGGAGCCCCGTGGGCTGGTGCGAGGCAGCAAACCAATTGGCGCTGTACATCACGGTGAAGATGGCCATACGCAGGGTAGCTGACGCGAGACCAGGGCGAAATACATACGCCGCAATGACCACGATTGGCAGCATGACCAAAACGGCGGGAAGCAGCCGTACTGCGCGTCGCCGATAGAAACGAAGAAGCGAGATGGTCCCCGTCTCTCCGTGCTCGCGAAGGAGCACACCGGTGATGAGAAAGCCGGAGAGGACGAAGAAGACATCGACCCCGATCCAGCCTCCCGGGAATTGGGAGACCCACGTGTGCGTGAGTATGACCGCACAGACCGCGACCGCCCGCAAGCCGTCGAGCGCGGGCCATCGGCTCGGAAACCGCATGGGAATACGCTACGAGCAACAGCGTGGCCATTGGTGCTGCCCGTTTGACGCATGTGCGCCTGGATGTAACGAAATCACGGGGCCCGCTGCTCTGTGCCAGAAAAGGCGCCTGACCGAAGAGAGCGATCGGTGTTCGAGCCTCTTACCCGCTCCATCGCGGCCGATCCGCGGATCTGGCGAGCTCGGGGCTGCACGTCACAGACGGGGGAGTTGGACGTTCTCGATCACGATGTCGCCCGCTGCCCTCATCGTGAACCGGATCGTTGCACCGGGCGTGGGCGCCAGCGGCGTTCCCAGCTGCCAGATCCCCGGAGGCAACTCTGCGAAGTAGTCGCCCGCAGCATCGGTCCTGGTACTGATGGTTTGACCCTGTGTATTCCGGAAACTGATCAACGCATTCCTGGCTGGTGCGACGCAGTTGGCTGGCATGCATTCCAGCGTGAGTTCTCCAGTCACCGTTCCCGTGTGCATGGGCGGGGCGATCGAACGAATATTGAACGTCTGAAACAGGTCAGGGCAGGACAACGCCTTCGGGCAGGTGGCCGGAATCCCGATGTCTATCTGTGTCATTCCCATGTCGGGAATTCGGAACGCGATATAGAAGTCGACGGCCGATGACGCAGGATGTGTTCCCGGGTACGTGATTGGAATGGGCTGGAAGTCGACCCCGGGCCCCTTCGCTGTGCCCACCGCCCAAGTGCTCCCAGGCGCGGTGGACGTGCGGTGGAGGTGCATGGCGATGATCGTGCCGTTGGCGACCTCAAATGTAAGCGGATTCCCCGGAACCGAAATTTCGACGCGAGTCACGGTGGGCCCTGCCGATGCGGTCGCGACCGGCG
>JBAPWO010000277.1:0-4255 GCA_049283735.1 Candidatus Dormiibacterota bacterium | reverse complement strand
CTTCGGTGCCAACGGGGCCCGGGTGAGCTTCCACGTCATGGCGTACAACCTGATGCGCTGGATGTGCAGAGTCGGGCTGCACCAGAGGCGACGACCACGCCGACGCTGCGCGCCCGCCACGTTACTGTGCCGGGAGTTGGTACGCCACGCTCGTCAGCTGCAGCTCCATCTGCCCGGACGCCGGCCCTGGGCGAAGCAGTTTCAGGCTTCGCTGGAGTGCCTGCGCTCACTCCCAGTGGCCGTGTCCACGCCCGCGTAACCGCGACACGGGACCCCGATCCGACGGCGTTTGCCGAGCAGACGAACACGTCTTCAGAGCACCCGTGCACCGCGCAAACGAGTCAATCACCAACCCGCGCGGCACTCCCTGCCTCGCCAGGGCATGATCTTCGCTGAGTCCGCGCCCTCCGACAACCCCGACCGCTGATCCGTGTTTCCGGGCTTACCTGACCGCTTCGACCGCTTTCCGAGCCGCCGAGGGTTCCGGCATTGTAGGGGAGATGTTGCGCAGTCGCCCCGACGCCGTCCGCGTGATTCCCGGTCTGTGGATGGGATCGGCGCCGTCGGTTCGCCAGGCCGCTCGTCTGGGGCGCGACGGGATCGACGCCGTCGTCGATTTGCGCCAGGAAGGAGCGGACGTCGGCCATTGGCCCTCGGAGGTCTTCGTCAGGTATGTCCCGCTAGTGGACCATGGCACACCCACTTTGGACGCACTGGGTGATGCGGCTGCGATGGTTGCCGATCTAGTCAAGGAAGGCCGAGAGGTGCTGGTCCACTGCCGCGCCGGCGTGGAGCGGACCCCGATGGTGGTGTGCGCGGCGCTGCTGCTGCTGGGCTGGTCGCTGACCGACGCCTACCAGCGGGTCCTCGAGGTCCGCTCCGAGTCGGCGCCGACCGACGGCCAGCTCGCCACGCTCCGCGCATTGGCGGCCGAGATCGCAGCCCGGGACAGCCCCGCGTCGGCGTGAGAGCCGTGGCGCGGTCATGTGACCTCCGCGTCTGAGAGGGGGAGTACACATGGCCCGGTGCCGGCCGCGCCCGGGAGAGCGCCGCGCCATCTCGGAGACCCTTGTCGAGGGGCGAGGCGCAAAAGGGTCGACGACTCGCTCGAGTTCGCGGGGCGGCCCTTTATGGCTGGGGCTATCCGCGCGGCCGCCAGCGTCAAGCGGAACAACGCCCGTCCGCCGTGCGCAACCCGGCGGCGGCGGGGACCGGAGGAGTCCCGCCTGCACGTTCTCGGCGTGACCGAATCCCGGCAGGACGCCGCCCGCCGCCGATCGCCGATCGCCGGGGCGATCGGCCCGCATCGGACGGGTCGAGTTTTTCGCCGCCTGCCTGCGAGTCGCGGCGCGCAGCCCGCGCCACCCCTCAGCTCGTCCCACGGCCCGCTGATCACGCTCGTCTATGTAATCATGTAATCCATGAAAGGACACAGCTCTCCCGACCCGCTCACCGACGAGGAAGTCTCTGGCTGGTTCGCCGGCCGCCTGCCCGAGGGGCTCTACAAGTCTGCCCCAACCATCAGCTCCGATCCCGACGAGATCCTGATCGTCGGCGAGATCGACGAACCCGAGTTGCCCACTGACGCGGCCGAAGGCACCCGCGCGGCTGCTCGCAGCGCCCGGATCGCGCGATTCCGGGGCGACACCCGCGATGCCCGCGTCAAGGTCGCCCGTGACGCCGAGCGCCTCTTCGGTCGCAAGGTCTCCTGGGGAGCCCGCTGCGGCGGCGTCGAGGAGTTGTTCACCACCCTTGGGGTCCCGGTCATGACCCGGCTCCGGCTCCAGGACCGCCGGGTGCTCGACACCCTGATCGAATCGGGGGTCGCCCGCAGTCGTAGCGAAGCGCTGGCCTGGTGCGTGCGCCTCGTGGGACAGCATCAGTCCGACTGGATCGAGAGTCTGCGCGGTGCGCTGACTGCCGTCCAGAAGGCGCGGGCCGAAGGTCCCGATGTCGCCTGACCCGAGCGATGACGGCGAGGCGCTCGACGCGTACTCGCGCACGCTCACCCAGGTAGCCGCGGCGCTCGCGCCGTCGGTCGCGGCGGTGCAGGTCACCTCGAGCGCGAGGCGCGGCGCCCCGCTCGGGAGTGGCTCGGCGGTTGCGCTGAGCTCCGACGGCTACCTGGTCACCTCCGCACACGTGGTTGCCGGAGGCGATGGCGGCAGGCTCGACCTCGCCGACGGGCGCCAGCTTCGCTTCCGCGTTCAGGGGCGGGACCCGCTCTCCGACCTCGCGGTGCTGGTCGCCGAACACGGCGATCTTCAGCCCGCGCGGCTCGGCGACGCGTCCACGCTTCGGGTTGGTCAGTTGGTGGTGGCCATCGGCAATCCGCTCGGCCTTGCCGGCAGCGTCACGGCGGGCGTCGTGAGCGCCCTCGGCCGGTCGCTGCCCACGCGGTCCGGCTCCCAGGTCCGGGTCATCGACGACGTGATCCAGACCGACGCCGCACTCAATCCCGGCAACTCCGGGGGTGCGCTCGCCGATTCGGCGGGTCGCGTCGTCGGGATCAACACCGCGCTCGCGGGCACCGGCCTCGGTCTTGCCGTTCCGGTCAACGCGACCACCGAGCGGATCATCGGTGCCCTGGTCCGCAACGGACGGGTCCGGCGCGCCCACCTCGGCGTCGCCGGGGTCTCCCGCCCGATCCCACCGCGCTGGGCCGGCGAGGTCGGCCGTGGCAAGGGTCTCGAGGTTGTCGAGGTCATCAAGGGGAGCCCCGCCGAGTCCGCCGGCCTCCGCCCCGGCGACATCATCATCGAGGTCGACGGCAGGCCGATCGAGAGCCCTCGCGACCTGCAGCGCCTCATGGTCGACGGTCCGATCGAGCGCTTCCTGGTGATCCGGGTGCTCCGCGCCGGATCCAGTTACGTTGTGACCGCGATCCCGGACGAGCTCGCTGCCGCCTAATACCCTGGGTCGATGCCCAACGCCTTCACGCGCGTTCCTGATTCCCCAGTCCCACCGCCAGGACGCTTCGGCTCCGCGGTGATCCCCGTCGCCGATGCGTTCATGGTCGCCATGTTCTCCAAGCCACCGAGCGGGACACTGCGCACGACGTGGGTCACACCATCGACCTACTGGATGACGCTCGCCACCTTTCTGGGCGCCGTGGTCATCGCCGGATTGCTGCTTTCGGGCCTTGTGGGTGGCATCACCACCATCTCAATAATCGGCGTGGTGATCTGCCTGCTCTTTGCCATCGGCGCCGGCTCCGTCGCCCTCGTCGGTGGGGGTCAGCGCCGCTCCGTCTGATCTGACGAACGGGGTCGGCCGGCGTCGGTCAGGGTGCGCGAACGGGTGGCCGTTTCTTGCCCAAGCCGAACACGCATACTTGCGCGCACTCGGTAGGGTCGGCATCCTCGCCCAGGCCCTCCGAGGGTCCCGAAGGAGGATTGCCATGCCCAGACTGGTCATGACCCACGCTGTCGCCGATGTCGAACGCTGGCTCAAGGGCAAGGACGAGCGTGCTGCGGCAATTGGCTCGGTCGCCACGAACGTGAAGGACCACGTCGCGGCCGATGGGAGCAATAACGTCGCCATCACCGCCGACGTCACCGACGTGGAGGGTGCGCAGGCGATGGTGAACTCGCCCTCACCCGAAACCGTTGCCTTGATGCAGAGCCACGGCGTCATCCCTCCGGTGACCACCTACATCGAGAAGTAGCCCAAGAGCTGGATTCGTCGCGCCGAGGTTCACCTGAGCGGCGCTGGGGGAGAATCGGGGGATGCGCCCCATCGTCGCTCGCCCCGACGGCGAGATCGAAGTCCTCGGAGGATTCCGCCCCGGCGCTCGCGCCGGGGGAAGGCTGGTCAAGCTCGACGCTGCCCAGGTGATCCCACTGCCCGAGGGCACCACACTGATGCACCTGCCGGGGCGGCGGGCGCTGGCCCTCGACTCCAAGGATCGGCCGGTCGACGTCGAGGCGGACCTGCTCCCCGTTGCCGCGGTGCTCCCGGTCGGCTATCTCCGCACCCTGCTGCCCGCGTCCCGCCCGCTGCCGGGGAGCCGGCGGCTTCCTCTCTATGGATACGCGGCGGTGGTGGAGCACCACGACGAGCTCATGGTCGCGGCACTGAGCACCGACGCATTCGGCTGGTGGGAACCAAGCCGGTACTCCGGTGGCGGGCTCGATGCGGCGATCGAGAGCGCACGCCAGGCGCTGCCGGACAACCGGCTCGTCGACCATCTCGCCATCTGCGCCACCGATCTCCGTTGCTACACGGCGCAGAACACCTTCCTGCGCCGCTACGA
>JBAPWO010000276.1:0-28856 GCA_049283735.1 Candidatus Dormiibacterota bacterium | reverse complement strand
CGCGTTCAGGTCCTCCACGAACGACGCCTCCGGCGTCACCTGCTCGGTCTCCACGCCGAGTTGATCGGCGACGATCGCCTTGAACCGGTCGAAGGTTAGATCTGGCATCAGGCGTTCCTTGTGATGGGGTGGTTGCGGCAGGTGCCGCATCAGTCTGGGGCGAAACGATAGCGTCAGGAGCGGGGGGACGCCACGCGAATGGTCCCGAGGCGCCATCGATGACCCGTTCCGGTGGGCTTTCGCTGTCAACGGGGGTGCCGCCGCCGCTCACGCCGCGAGACCGCCGTCGACATGGAGCACGTGACCGGTGATGTACCCGGACTCCGGCAGGACGAGAAAGGCGATCGCTGCGGCGACCTCGTCCGCGGTCCCCATGCGCCCTTTGGGAATCGCGGCGATCGCCGACGCCCGGACCGCTTCACCAAGCGACGTGGTCATCTCGGTTTCGATGAAACCCGGGGCCACCGCGTTGACGGTGATGTCGCGGCTCGCGACCTCGCGCGCCAGCGACTTGGTGAGCCCGATCAGGCCGGCCTTCGCGGCCGAGTAGTTGGACTGTCCGGCGTTGCCGATGACCCCGGAGATGCTCGACACGTTGACGATGCGGCCGAATCGCTGGCGGAGCATGGGCCGGAGCGCGGCGCGGCAGATGTGGAAGGCTGCGGTCAGATCGATGGCGATCACCGCGTCCCAGTCGTCATCGCTGAGGCGCATCGCCAGGTTGTCCCGGGCGATCCCGGCGTTGTTGACAACGATGTCGAGCCCGCCGAGCGCCCGAACGGTCTGTTCCACGAGCCCCGCGGCGGCGCTCGGATCGGCGAGGTCGGCGCCCAGCGCGACCGCGGTCGCCTTGTGGTCGGTGCTCAGCGCGGCGACCACGGCTTCGGCATCCTCCGGGTGCGCCGAGTACCCCACGGCCACGGACGCGCCCGCGCGTGCCAGCGCGACCGCCGTCGCCCGGCCGATGCCGCGCGATCCGCCGGTCACCAGCGCGCGCCTGCCTTCGAGCGCGCGTGCCTCGCTCACCCGGCGACCACCGCAGCGTCGAGCCGCGCGGCGGCGTCCGGGGTGCTCACCGACACCGTGCGAACGTCCGGCGCGATGCGCCGGGCCAGCCCGCTGAGCACGGTGCCGGGGCCGACTTCAACGAGCGTCTCGGCGCCGAGGTCCACGAGCCGGTGCACGCAATCGATCCAGAGCACGGGCGACGTGAGCTGTGCGCGCAGGCGTTCCCGCAGGTCGGCGGCGGAACGCACGTCCCGTGCATCGACGTTGCACACCACCGGTGGAAGCGGGTCGGCGATCGACACACCGTCGAGCACTGCGCCGAATGCGGTTGCCGCTGCGCTCATCAACGGCGAATGGAATGCACCGCTCACATTGAGCGGAATCGCGCGACGCGCACCGCGTGTGAGTGCGAGCTTCGCGGCTGCGTCGACGCCCGCGACAGAGCCGCTGATGACCAGTTGACCAGGCGCGTTGTGATTGGCGACGACAACGATCGCACCCGTCTCTCGCTGCGTCTCCTCGCAGACCGCAGTCGCGGCGTCGACGTCGATGCCGATCAATGCGCACATCGTTCCCTCGTGCATCGCCGCCATCGCCCTGCCGCGCTCGATGACGGCGCGCATCGCGTCTGCCGGCTGCAGCGCATTGGCGGCGACCGCGGCAGCGTACTCACCGACGCTGTGCCCGGCGACCGCGACAACATCGAGGTCAGCAGGCAAGGTGCTGCGCAGCGCGCATTCGACGAACAGGAGCGCCGGCTGCGCGATCTCCGTGGCGCGGAGATGGTCGTCGTCGCCGGAGAGCGTGGCGCGCAGATCGAGGCCGGAAGCGTGGGCCGCGTCGAGCATTTCGGCGGCGATGGGGAGGCCGGTCAACCCGTCCGCCATTCCGGCGGCTTGGCTGCCTTGTCCGGGAAAGCAGAGTGCGACGCGGGTCACCAAGACCGGATGGCTACTCGGTGACGACCACTTCGCGGCCGTGATAGTAGCCGCAGTTCGGGCAGACGCGATGCGGGATGCGCGGCTGACGGCAGCGCGGGCACGGTGACAGCGTCGGCATTTCCAGGGCGTGGTGCGAGCGCCGAAAGTCGCGGCGGCGCTTTGAGATCTTTTGCTTGGGAAGCGGCATGCTCGGTTTCTCCGGGGACGGCGCGCACACAGACGGCGGCGCGGCCAGTGGGTGCGGCCAGTATAGCGGTGCGTCCGGTGCCAGCGACCCGCGACGCTATTCGCGCTCCCGGCGTTTGCGACGCGATCCACCCTCACTCGGCAGCGCGTCGATGCCCTTGCGGACCGTGGTGGCCGCCCGCATCAACTGATCCTCGAGACGGAGCATCACCTCACGGGCGTAGGCGTCGGCCTCGCTGCAGGTCTTGGCGGCCCGTTCCTCCGCCTCGGCGAGCACGGTGGCGGCATGCTCCCGTGCCTGGTCGGCGATCGCGTGATCGCCGACCATGACCGCGACGCGGGCCTCCGCCTCGGCAACGATGCGCGCCGATTCGGTCTCCGCGCGCGAGAGGATGCGTTCGGCCTCCTGCTCGGCCTCCACGACGACGCGACGCTGGTCCTCGAGGAGATGGCGCGCCTGCATCAACTCGTCGGGAAGTCCAAGCCGGGTCCGGTCGATGAGCTCCAGCACCTCGTCCTCGTTCACGAGCACGCCGGCGGTGAACGGCACCCGCCGGCCGGTGCTGACCAGCTCCTCGAGTTGATCGACGAGGTCGATCACGGTGGGATCGGCGCTCTCGGGATGATCGGTCAACTGGTTCGTGCCTCTTGTTCGCGCTGTTCGGCGAATCGACGGCGCATCGCCTCCACGCTCACCGGGGGCGCCATCTCGCTGACGTTGCCGCCCAGGCGGCACACCTCCTTGATCAACGAAGAGGAGATGAAGACATTGGAGAACGAGGTCATCAGGAAGACGGTGTTCACCGCCGGGTTGAGGCGGCGGTTCATGAGGGCCATCTGGAACTCGGTCTCGAAGTCGCTGATCACCCGCAGTCCGCGCACGATCGCGATCGCGCCCGTGCCGGCAGCGAACTCCACGGTGAGGCCGTCGAAGGTGGTCACCTCGATCCGCGACCTGGACTCGAGACACGCCCGTAGCATGTCGACCCGCTCTGCGGCGGTGAACAACGGTGTCTTGCCTGGATTCTCGAGGACCCCGACAACCACCTGGTCGAAGATCGCCGCGGCGCGATCGAGGATGTCGAGGTGCCCGAACGTCACCGGATCGAAGCTGCCGGGGTACACGGCGATGCGCTCGCTCACGCTGTTCCGTCCGATGGTGCAGCGTTTCGCTGCAGGAAGCTGATGGTGGTCAGGCCGTAACGCGCCTCGCGGAACCGTGTGAGGTTGCCGATGTGCTCGGGAATTTCGCGGGCGCGGTGATGTTCGCACACGACAAGACGCGGTGGGGCCGCACCGAGCAATTCGAGCACGCGCTCCAGCTCGGGGTCCCGGTATGGCGCGTCGACGTAACAGAGGTCGGCCTCCTCGGTCTGCGCCGACGCGCCGCGAAGCCAGCGCGGCACGTCGGCGCCGACGAGGCTGCATCGGTCGCGGCAACCGAAACGCTCGGCGGTGCTGGCAATCAGCGCGAGCGCCTCGCGATGGCGCTCGACGAAGGTCACCGTCGCCGCTCCGCGCGACAGTGCCTCGAAGCCGACCGTGCCCGCGCCCGCGTACAGGTCGAGCATCCGGGCGCCGACCACGCGGGAGCCGAGGATGTCGTAGACCGACTGGCGCACCATCGCGCGGGTCGGCCGGACCTCGCGTCCGGACGGGGTGCTGACCACTCGGCCGCGCCATTCGCCGGCGGTGATCCGGGTCTGCGCCAGGTGCTTCGGTCCCGTCTTCAGACGCACTGGCATGGGGCGGCGAGCCGGCGCACGCTAATCGATGTCGAAGACCGCTCGGTAGCCGTTCATCGCGTCCGAGAGCGGTTTCCAGGCGGAGAGATCGGCGTCGTGGTCGAGCCACGCGAGCGCGGCCTGGCGGGCGCGTTTGGCGAGCGCCACGTCGAGCAGGTCGGCGGCGAGCATCTCGGGAAGTCCGTGCTGGCGCAGGCCGACGATCTGCCCGGGTCCGCGCAGCTGGAGGTCACGCTCGGCAAGCTCGAACCCACTGTCGGTTGCCGCCACCGCGGCGAGACGCTGCGAGCCCTCCTCGTCAATCCCGCCCTCGAAGAGCAGGCAGTAGGACTGGTGCTGAGCCCGTCCCACCCTACCGCGAAACTGGTGCAGCTGCGCGAGCCCGAATCGCTCGGCGCCCTCGATCACCATGACCGTCGCATTGGGGACGTCCACACCGACCTCGACCACGCTGGTGGCCACGAGGATGTCGGCCTCCCCGCGCACGAACCGGTCCATGCGCGCGGTCTTCTCCCGTGCCGGCATGCGACCGTGCAGCAGCTCGACACGCAGGTCGGGAAAGACGCTGGTGCTCAGTCGCTCGAACTCGGCGGTCGCGCTGCGCGCGCCGAGCTTGTCGGACTCCTCGATGAGCGGGCAGATGACGAAGGCCTGGCGCCCCTTGACCACCTCGCTCCGAACGAACTCGTAGGCGCTTGCCCGCTCGTGCGACGGGACCACGCGGGTTTCGACGGTGCGCCGTCCGGGCGGCATCTCGCGGAGCTCGCTGAGATCGACGTCCCCGTAGAGCGTGTTCGACAGCGAGCGAGGGATCGGGGTCGCGGTCATCGCCAGGTAGTTGGGCATCGCGCCCGACGTCTGGCGAAGGCGCTGCCGCTGGGCGACGCCGAAGCGATGCTGCTCGTCGACCACGACGAGGCCGAGGTTGGCCATCGCAACATCGTCCTCGATCAGCGCGTGGGTTCCAACAATGAGCGAATCATGGCCCCCCGCCAGGCCGGACAGGATCTCGCGGCGCGCGGCCGCGGAGGTGCTGCCGACGAGCAGGCGGGGCGGGAGGCCGTGCTGTGTCAGGAGGCTGTCGAGGGTCGCGTGATGCTGCCGCGCCAGGATCTCGGTGGGCGCCATGACCGCGGTCTGGAAGCCGGAGTGGTGGGTCATCAGCGCTGCGAGGGCCGCGACCACAGTCTTGCCGCTGCCCACGTCGCCCTGGAGGAGGCGGTTCATGGGGCCGGGCGCGGCCAGATCGGTGAGAATCTCGTGAGCGGCGACGCGCTGCCCGTCGGTGAGCTTGAAGGGCAGCGTCGCGACGAAGCGTCGCGCCAGCTCGATGTCGTAGCCGATGATCACCCCGGGCCCGCTCATGCGCCGCCGTCGGGCGCGCTCGGCCGCAACCTGGAGCAGGAAGAGCTCCTCGAACGCGATCCGCTCGCGAGCGCGGGCCGCCGTGGCGAGACTGTCGGGCACGTGCACCTGGTAGAGCGCCTCGGCGATCGGCATCAGGCCTTCGGCATCGCGAATCGACGGCGGCAGACGGTCGGGCACCTGGGTTGCGAGCCCGAGCAGCGGCTCGATGCGCGTACGCAGGAAGCGCGACGTGATCCCCTCGGTTTCCGAGTACACGGGGGCGAGCGTGCCGACGTGGTGCTGGTCGTTTCCGGCGCGCTCGAAGGCGGGATTGCGAAACGTCAACCCGGTCCTCGACATCTCGACCTTGCCGCTGACCATCAGCTCCATCCCCGGCTGCAGCTGGCGGGTGAGAAACGGCTGGTTGAACCACACTGCCGTCGCCACCGTACCCTCGTCCTCGAGGGTCGCCTCGACGAGCACCATCTTCTTGTACGGGCTCCGTCTCGAGCTCACGTTGCGAACACGGACGTGCGCCGTTTGCACAATGCCCGGCTGCAGCGCTCGCAGCGGCACGGTGTCGCGGGTGTCCTCATAGCGCCGGGGCAGGTGAAACAGCAGGTCTCGGACGGTGCTGATGCCCAGCCTCTCGAGCCGCTGCGCCTGACGCGGGCCGATCCCGGTGATCCGGAACATGGGCAGGTCGAGGTCGAGCGGCACGTACGTCGGGGTCACGAGCGAAACCACGTGCGAACTCACAGCCATTCCATCGTGGCAGGCCTGCGCGATTAGTCCGCGCCGAGGCAGGCGACTCCGAGGCCACCCGGCCCGCTGTACGCGCCGACGACCGGCCCAATCCGTCCAAGCACGGCGGTCACGTTGGAGACTGCCGCTCCCAGCCGCGCCTCGAGGTCGACCATCGACTCGGCGGCGGCCGCGTGAAACTCGGCCAGGCTCCGCAGCGGCAAGCAGCCGCGGACGTGCTCGACGATCATGTCGATGCCCTTCGACCGGCTGCGCAAGCGGGCGAGCGGCACGACCTCGCCGTCGCGCACCCCGATCAGCGGTTTGACGTTGAGCAGGCTGCCGACGAACGCCTGGGCACGGCCGATCCGCCCGCCGCGATGCAGGTAGGTGAGGGTGTCGAGCAGCACCAGGATGGTCACCTGGCTGCGACGCCGGGTCGCCTTCTCCGCGACCACGTTCGCTGGGTCGCCGGCCTTGATGTCGTCGAGCGCCGCGCGCACGAGCAACTGGAGACCGCCGCTGACACTCTCGGTGTCGACGAGGTTAATGCGACCGGGGTCGAACCCCTGCGCCGCAAGCGTCGCCGATTGCAGCGTCCCGCTCATCTTCGACGAGATGTGTAGCCCGACGACATGGTCATCCGGATCGGCGAGCAGCGTCCTGTACAGCGTCGCGAAGGCGTCGGGCGACGGCTGCGACGTTGTTGGATGCACACCGGAGTCTGCCAGCTTCGCGTAGAACTGATCGGCGTCGATATCAACGCCGTCGCGGTACTGCTCCTCGCCGAATCGCACGATCAACGGCACCACGTGGACCCCCATGGCCTGCGCATCCGACGAGGAGATGTCCGACGTGCTGTCGGTGACGAGATGGATCACCTCACTCCAGCGAGAGCACGTATGGGTAGTGCTCCTGTCCTCCCGTCTGCAGCTCGAACTCGGTCCCCGCGTGCGATTCGCGCAGGTATGTGATCAACGCCTCGGCGTCGTTGACGCTGACCTCCTCACCGCGGTAGACGGTGACCAGTTCCGGCTTCACCGTCTGCGCGCGCAGCACCGCGTCGATGACTCCGAGGTAGTCGCTGCCGACCTCGGTGATCTCGTCGTCGACGACGGCGATCACATCGCCAACCTTGATGCGGTGCCCGTTGACCTTCGAATCGCGGACCGCGTGGGTCACCTCCACGGCTCGCACGGTCGCGATCGCCGCCAGCATGCGCTCGCTGTTCTCCTCGAGGCTGGCGGCCGGGTCAAACGCGAGCAGCGCGCTGATGCCCTGGGGGAGATTTCTTGTCGGCACGACCCGCACCTCACATCCCTCGGCCAGGGGATCCACCTGCTCGGCGGTGAGAATCACGTTGCCGTTGTTGGGCAGCAGGATCACGTGCTCGGCGTTGACCGCGAGCACCCCGTTGAGCAGATCCTCAATTGAGGGGTTCATGCTCTGGCCGCCACTCACGATGCTGTCGGCACCCAGGCTTCCCATGATCTCGCGGAACCCGTCGCCCGGCGCCACGCTGGCAACGCCGATCGGCTTTGGGCCCGCCTGCGGGCGCTCGGCCGCCGGCGTCGCGGTCGCGTCGGCCTCCGCCTCGATGGCTTCGGCACGATCGAGCACGTCGTGGTGCTGCGCGGACATGTCCTCGACCTTGAGCTTGCTCATGCGTCCGCGCGAGGACGCCGCGGCGATCAGGCCGGCGGGGTCGCCGGTGTGGATGTGGACGCGCACCAGCTCCGGGTCTCCGACCACGAGCGCGGATTCGCCGAGCGCGGAGAGCTCGGTCCGGATGGCATCGACGTCGAGGCCGGGCCCGTAGATCAGAAACTCCGTGCAGTAGCCCCAGCCCTGTTCGCGCGGGGCGATGGCGGCCGCGCCACGACGCGGCACCGCTGAGCCCGTCGCCTCCATGTCGCCGGGTCGCGGCGGGAGCCGGAGCGCCGGCTCGCCCGAGCGGCGGAGCAGCGCCGGAGGCGCGGCGGCGGGTTGCGCGTCGCCGACCGCCCGCGCAAAGCCTTCGAGGATCACCGCCAGGCCGAAGCCGCCGGCGTCAACGACATTGGCGTCACGGAGCACCTGGAGTTGATCGGTGGTGCGTTCGACCGCCGCGTGGGCCTCGGTGACCACACGGTCGAGGATGACCCTGATGTCGTCGGTGGTTGCTGCGGTGGCATCCGCGGCGGAGGCGGCGTCGCGAATGACGGTGAGGATCGTGCCCTCGGTGGGTTTCATGACCGCGCGGTACGCGACCGCGGAGGCCTCGGTGATCGCCAGCGCCACCCCGTTCGCGTCCAGCCGAGGGCGCTGGGCCGCGCCCTGGGCGAAGCCGCGGAGGATCTGCGAGAGGATGACGCCGCTGTTCCCGCGAGCCCCCATGAGCGACCCGTGGGCCGCGGCGGCAAGCACCGAGTCGGCCGCCTCGGGGGTGGGGGCGTCGCGAGCCTCCTCGACCGCCGAGCGCAGGGTGAGGTACATGTTCGAACCCGTATCGCCGTCGGGGACAGGGAAGACGTTGAGGTCGTTGATCTCCTGCTGGTTGGCCTCCAGCCACGAGAGCGCAGCGGTGAGCCCGGCGAGGACCTGTTCGCCGCCGATCTGGCGCAGCGGTTCGCGGAGCACCGCAAGCTCCGGCGCGGGCTTAGTGGCGGACACCGTCGCTCTCCGCATGAATGCCCTGGACGTTCACGTTCACCGCGACCACGGGCAGGCCCAGCGTCTTCTCGACGGAGTAGCTCACCGCGCTCATCAGGTTGTGCGCCACCTCGCTGATGCGGGTCCCGTACTCGACGATCACGTAGAGCTCGATGACCAGCCCGTCGGGCGTCGTCTGGATCTCGACACCGCGGTGGACGTTCTCACGGTTCAGCCGCTCAGCGATCCCGTCGCGAAGGCCTCGCGCGGCCATCCCGACGATGCCGTAGCACTCGTTGGCCGCGTGGCCGACGATCGACGCCACCACCCGGGGCGAGACCTCGATCCTTCCCAGGGAGGCGGTGCGCGACAGTGCGTCGGACGCCCGGACCTTGCCTTTCACGTATCTCCGTAAGCCCGATTGAGGGCCTGTGGTATCCTCGGCGACCGGCCCCGGTTCACTCCCGGAGGCCGCCGGGCGCAGTCATCGTGGCTGCGGCCGAATTCTAGTACGCCAGACCGGACGCGTCTCAGATGCGCGTTCCAACCCATGAGAGACATGATGTCCCAGCGCTGCGATATCTGCGGAAAGGGCCCGATGACCGGGAACAACGTGAGCCATTCCAAGGTGCATACGAAGCGTCGATTCCTGCCCAACCTGCACGTCACCCATCTGGCGGTCAAGGGGAAAGAGGTGCGGGCCAGAGTCTGCACCCGCTGCCTGCGCACGCAGGCGAAGGCGGCCCGCGGCTAGCAGCCGGTTCTCCCTTCCCGGTACCATCGCCCATACAGAGAGGCGGTTGGAGGGAAGGCGATGAGGGTGGGCGGGTTCGTGCTCGGTGGAGCGTGTTTCGCGGCCTTCGCCGGCTTGGCCATTGCCGCCTCAGCGGGCCAGGCGCCGACCTCGATCTCGCGGTCGACCGCGCACCCACTGGGGCCACGCACAGCTTCGAACCCTCGCCTGGACGTGTTCAACCAGACATTGGATAGCCTCACCCCGTCGTCCGGCGCGACCGCGGGGGGCAATGACGTCGTCATCGGGGCGAGCGGCGGCGGATTGACCGGTGCCATAGGTGTGGATTGGGCGGGCGCACCTCTGCCATCGTGCGGGACGGCGTCGCCGCCCTGCTTCACAGACACCAGCGATACGCAGGTCACGGTCAGCGCGATTCCTTCGGGCTCTGCGGGCGGCGTTTCAGTGGATGTGGTAACGGCGACTGGCCCGACGAACGCCCTGACGTACACCTACGTGACCCCGGCGCCGACGTTGACGAGCCTCACCCCGTCAACTGGGTTCACCGCGGGTGGCAACAGCGTGGTTCTGGCAGGGGCGAACTTCACCGGGGCGACCGATGTGAACTTTGGGGCCACCGACATCACGCAGCCGTGCACGTCGCCGTGTTTCACGGTCGACACCGACTCGCAGATCACCGTCACCGGCGTTCCCACGCACCCTGCGGGTGGAGTTCCTGTCGACGTGGTGACGGGAGGTGGGACAAGCAACAGTGTCACGTACTTCTACGTGACCCCGGCGCCGACGTTGACTAGCCTCACCCCGTCAACTGGGTTCACCACGGGTGGCAACAGCGTGGTTCTGGGGGGGACGAATTTCACCGGGGCGACCGACGTGAACTTTGGGGCCACCGACATCACGCAGCCGTGCACGTCACCGTGTTTCACGGTCGACACCGACTCTCAGATCACGGTCACCGGTGTTCTTGCGCACGCTGCGGGTGGAGTTCCTGTCGACGTGGTGACAGGAGGTGGGACAAGCAGCAGTCTCACGTACTTCTACCTGACCCCGGCGCCAACATTGGCGAGCCTCACTCCGACATCCGGTTCGACCGCCGGTGGCAATCCCGTGGTCCTCACGGGCACCAACTTCACCGGGGCCACCGATGTGTTCGTCGGTTCTATCGATCTAAAACCGTGCGCGTCAGCGCCCTGCTTCACCGTCAACAGTGATATCCAGATCACCGTGACGATGCCACCAAGCACGCCAGGGCCTTTCAATGTCGATGTGGTGACGCTCGGCGGCACCACCGCGGGTCTGCCATATACATTCGTCGCACCGATTCCCACAGTGACGGGAGAGTCCCCTAATGCCGGGGCACCGGCCGGTGGCAACGCTGTCACGCTTACCGGAACCGACTTCGAGGCAGCAGGCAGCCCGATCGTCTCCCTAGTCACCGTCGGAACGACCCCCATCGCGACTCAGCCCTGCTTAGTGCCACCGACTGGGCCTTGCTTTACGGTCGCCAGCGCGACCTCGATGACCATTGGGGTGCTTCCGGCTGGAAGCGGGCAGATTCACATCACCGTCACGACACCCGGAGGCACCAGCGCGCCGACCTCGCTGAACGTGTACACGTACGTCGCGGTCTTTCCGAACGTTCTGACTGTATCGCCGAAGTACGGAGCAGCGAGTGGAGGCGCATATGTCGCGATCTTCGGCTCGAACTTCGGCAATCCCAGTCTGGGATTCGGCGCCACCGACATCTATTTCGGCACAACCCGTGTGCGCGGTACCAATGCATACCCGTGCTCCGGGTCGACCCTCGGCTGTTTTTCACAGATCGGGACAACCACACTCGTTGTCTACACGCCGCAAGTAGCAGCGGGCACCGTCGATATCACGGTGGTGACGCCTGGCGGCACGTCCAACGTGGCTCCTCCCGCGGACCAGTACACGTTCGTCGCTGCCGGTGCCTACACGGCGGTCAATCCCCTCCGAACCTGTGACACGAGAAAGGCAGCTCCGGGAATCGCGTCCAACCAGTGCAATACCGCCGGAAAGGGCACGCTGGGAAGCGGACACGAAACCATCGCCGTCCAGATCACCGGAACGCCGGTGCCGGCAGGTGCGCAGGCGGTGGTGGTGAACATCACTGCGATCAACCGCAGCGGCGGCAGTACCTACGTGATCGCCTTCCCGGCAGGCGGGGCGCAGCCGGTCGCATCAAACATCAGCCTCGCCGGTGGCAAGGTCGAGTCCAACCTGGCGATCGTGCGCCTGGGCGTCGGTGGACAGATCAATCTGTTCAACGCCGTGGGCAGCGCTGACGTGATCGTTGACATCGAGGGCTATTTCACGGCCGCAAGCGGATCGTCGGCCGGTGCGTTCCACGCCATCCCACCATTGCGGATCTGCGACTCGCGCGGAGGCACGCTCTGCGCGACCGCGACCGGATCGACCAACGCTCCGCTCGTGGCCGGCGTCTGGCGTCATGTCACCCTCTCCGGGTTGCCGCCGGGCGCCCCGTCGAACACGCCGTCGATCCCTGCGGGCGCGACCGCCGGTGCGGCGGCGTTCAACCTCACCGGAACCGGTGGGACGCTGAACACCTACCTCTCGGTTGCGGTCCCAACGTCCACCGATGCCTGCCCGACCAAGGCGCCAAGCTTTTCCAACGTCAACCCCGCGGGGGGGACCAGCCTGCCGGTCCGGGTGATCTCAAACCTCGGCCCGAAGCAGGACATCTGCCTGTACTCGGCCGTGGGGAAAATCAACTTCGTCATTGATAACAACGGCTGGTTCGGTACGTCGGGCGCTCCCGCGGGCGCCTTCTTCTACTCGGTCCCGCCCACGCGGATCTGCGACACGCGCGCATCGTTCGGGACTCGGTGCCAGAGCCAGCCGTTGGGCGCCAACTTCAGCGAACTCGTCCACGTCGCGGGCATCGTGGCGGTGCCGACCTGGACCACACAAGCGCCGAAACCGTTGGCGTTCGTCGCCAATCTCACCGGCGTTGCGGGATCGTCGGCAACCGTCCTCACCCAATATCCGAGCGATCTGGCGTCGCCGCCCAGGGCATCTGACCTCAACCCGACCGCCGGCGAGGTCATCGACAACCTGGCGATCACCAGCCTCGCCCAGACAGGAACCACGGCGGGCAACGTGGAGCTCTACAATGGGCTCGGTTCGATCAACGCCATCCTCGACGTCGCCGGCTGGTTCCAGTAGGCGGCGCCTGCTGGCGCCGGATCGCCCCGGATCGCGGCGGCGAGGATCTCCAGACCGTGGACGATTCGCGGCCCGGGGCGGCTGAAGTACGCGGAGCCGTCCACCGCGACAACCCTGCCCGCGCGCACGGCATCGAGCCCGTCGAATCCCGGACGTGCGGCAACCTCCGGGACCAGCTCGAGGGTTCTCGCGAGGTCGTACCCGCAGGGCATCACGAACATGACCTGGGGCTGGGCATCGACCACCTCGTCCCAGGAGACGTATCGCGACGGCGCTCCCTCGTCGCCGAGGACGTCGACTCCACCCGCGAGACGGACCATCTCGGGCACCCAGTGGCCACCGACCATGATCGGGTCGGTCCATTCGATGCAGACCACGCGCGGCCGCGGATCCGGAGAATCGAAGGCGGCGATTTCCGCGAACCGCGCTCGCATCGACGCGGCGGCGCGAGCCGCTCCGTCGGCGCGTCCGGTGGCCATACCGACCTCCTCCACCGACGCGCAGATCTCCTCCACCGAGCGCGGTTCAAGCGACAGAACGGGAACGTCGCCGGGCAGGCGGCGCACCGCTCGCCTGACCTCGCCGTATGCGACCGCGCAGACGTCGCACAGCTCCTGGGTGATGATGAGATCGGGTTCGAGTCGAGCGAGCGCTGCTTCGTCGAGCCGGTAGATGCTCGACCCGGCGTGACGCGCCGCGTGAATGTGGCGGTCGATGTCGCCCGGAGCCGTTCCGTCGGTCGCGAGCAGGCTCGACGTGACCGCGGGCAGATGGCGCGCGGCGTCGGGATGATCGCACTCGTGGGTGACCCCGACGACGCGGTCCCCGGCGCCGATGGCGAAGAGGATCTCGGTGGCGCTGGGCAGCAGGGAGACGACCCGGGACGCCGCGCTCATGAAGCCGCGCGCTGCTCGGCCGTCCGCGGCCGGCGCAGTTCGCGAAGCAGCGACACCATCTCGATCGCGGTGACCGCGGCCTCGGCGCCCTTGTTCCCGTGCTTGCCGCCGGCTCGATCGGTTGCCTGCTCGACGGTGTCGACCGTAAGAACGCCGAAGGTCGCGGGCACGCCGGTCGTGGCGTGGACCGACGCGATTCCCAGGGCGGCCTCGCCGGCGACGTAGTCGAAATGCGCGGTGTCGCCGCGAATCACCGCGCCGAGGCAGACCACCGCGTCGACAGCGCCGAGCTGCGCCAGCTCGCGCGCCGCAATCGGGATCTCGAACGCCCCGGGGACCCACACCACGTCAATGTCACCAGCGACCCCGTGATTCCGTAGCGACTCGACCGCGCCCTCCAGGAGCCGCGTGGAGATGATGTCGTTGAAGCGGGAGACCACGATGCCGATGCGCATGCCGGTTGCGTCGAGACTGCCGGTGTGGACGCGCGCACCCTCGATCGGTGCGCCGGCTGCGCCGGAGCCGGCGTCATATCGTGTCGACGGCATCGTCCAAATCCAAGCTGTGGCCGAGCTTGTCCTGCTTGGCGCGAAGGTAGCGCTCGTTGTGCGTGTTCGCAGGAATCAGCAACGGGATCTGGTCGGTGACCTCGAGCCCGTAGCCGCTCAGGCCGTAATACTTCCGCGGGTTGTTGGTGAGCACGACCATGCGCTTGACGCCGATGTCCGAGAGGATCTGGGTGCCGATGCCGTAGTCGCGCTTATCGATCGGCAGTCCCAGGCTCAGGTTCGCCTCCACCGTGTCGAGCCCGCGATCCTGCAGCGCATAGGCGCGCAGCTTGTCCATGAGGCCGATGCCCCGGCCCTCCTGGCGCAGGTACACCAGGACCCCGCGCCCTGCCTCCGAGATGATCGCCATCGCCTTGTGCAACTGCGCCTGACAGTCGCAGCGCTGCGAACCGAAGACGTCACCGGTGAGGCACTCGCTATGCACACGCACCAGGACCGGCTCCTCGCCGCGCACGTCACCCCAGACGAGGGCGACGTGGGTGACGTGCGTGATCACGTCCTCGTACGCGTACGCGACGACGGTGCCGTACTCGGTCGGGAGCGATGTGGTCGCGCCTCGCTCGACAAGGCGTTCGTTGCGCCGCCGGTACGCGATGATGTCGTTGACGGCCACGATCTTGATCGAGTGTTCGGCGGCGAAGGCATCGAGGTCGGGACGCCGAGCCATGCGGCCGTCGGCGCGCATCACCTCGCAGATCACCCCGGCCGGAAAGCGCCCGGCCAGCTTGCACAGATCGACGATCGCCTCGGTCTGACCGGCGCGTTCGAGCACGCCACCCGCCGCCGCGCGGAGCGGAAATGTGTGGCCCGGCTTGGCGAAGTCGCTCGGCTTGGCGTGCTCGTCGCAGAGCAGGCGGATGGTCGTGGCGCGATCGAAGGCGCTGATCCCGGTGGTCACCCCGTGGCCGATCGCCTCGACGGTGACGGTGAACGCGGTGCCAAATCGCGAGGTGTTGTCGTCGACCATCGCGCCGACGCCGAGCTCGTCGAGGCGCCAGCCCTCGACGGGCACGCAGATGAGCCCGCGCCCGTGCGTCGCCATGAAGTTCACGGCTTCGGGCGTGATCCGGTCGGCCGCGATCGCGAGATCGCCTTCGTTCTCGCGGTCCTCGTCGTCGACGATGATCACGAACTTGCCGGCGCGGATGTCCTCGATCGCGTCGTCGACGCCGGCCAGACTCATCGCAGTCATCCCTCGTGCGCTGCGGCGGTTGCAAAGATGGCGCGCTGGTCTCGTGCCGAAAGCGTCCGTGCCACGTAGCGGGCGATCGGGTCGACCTCCAGGTTCACACGGGTCGCCACCCTCCAGGCGCCGGCGACCGTCTGGGCGAGGGTCACGGGAATGAGCGACACCGTGAACGCCGACTCGAACACATCGACGACGGTGAGGCTGATGCCGTCGACGGCGATGGATCCTTTTTCCGCGACCAGGTCGGTGATGTCGTCGGGCGTGGCGATGGTCACCCAGCGGGCATTGGCATCCTCCCGCAGCGCGGTGACGATGCCGGGTGCATCCACGTGACCGGACACCATGTGGCCGCCGACTCGGTCGCCGAATTTGAGCGCCCGTTCGAGGTTGACCGTCGCGCCCTCGGTGAGCTCCCCAAGCGTGGTGCGGTGCATCGTCTCGGGCATGACGTCGGCCGCGAAGGCCTCGCCATCCACCGTCGCAACGGTGAGACAGACGCCGTTGACGGCGATGCTCTCACCAAGCTCGAGGTGCGTGAATGGTGTGCGCGGCACGATCTCGATCCGCCCGGGCGTGTGAGCCCGGACCGTGCCGAGGGTTTCGACGATCCCGCTGAACACTCTGCTTACTCCTCGATCTCAGCGTACACAGTATCCGGTCACGATGAGATCGGGACCCGCGGTCTCGATGGAGACGTCGGCGAGGAGCGGCGATGCCGCGAGGCTCGGAACCCCCGCGCCGCCGACAGCACCCGGAGCTCCGGCGCCGCCGATGATCCTCGGCGCGAGCATGGCCACCACCTTGTCGACGATGCCCGTATCGAAGGCGCTGCCGAGGACGCCGGCGCCGCCCTCGACGAGCACGCTGATCACATCGCGCGATCCGAGCAGCGTCATGAGGGCGCAGAGATCGACGCCGCCCGGTCCCTGATCGACGATCGCGACGTCGATGCCAGAGGCGCGGAGTCGCGCCATGCGTTCGGGATTCGCATGCGCGGTGGTCGCGATCAGCGCGGCACCAGCCCCTTGTTGGAGCACGCGGGCACCGTCGGGGATGCTGAGGTCGCTGTCGACAACGACCCGGAGCGGCGAACGGCCGCCTTCGAAGCGGGCGGTCAATGCAGGGTCGTCGGCGAGAACGGTGTTGATGCCCACCAGCACGGCATCGTGGCTGTGGCGGAGGCGATGGGCGACCGCGCGGGATGCATCGGAGGTGATCCATTGCGATTCGCCGCCGGCGGTCGCGATCCTGCCGTCGAGCGAGGCGGCGAATTTGGCGGTGACAAAGGGAAGTCCGGTGGTGATGTGCTTGACGTAGAACTCGTTCAGCCGCCGTGCCACGGCCTCGCGGACGCCGACCCCCACGGTGATCCCGGCGGCGCGCAGCGCATCCACGCCCCGTCCGGAGACCTGCGGGTTCGGGTCGCCCATGGCAACGACCACGCGGCGCGGCGCGGCCGCGATCAGCGCATCGATGCAGGGGGGTGTGCGTCCCTGGTGCGCGCAGGGCTCGAGCGTGACGTACACGTCGGCACCGCGAACACGATCACCGGCGACCGTGAGTGCTTCGACCTCGGCGTGGGGATGGCCGGCCTTGCGGTGGAACCCGGTGGCGATCACCTCCCCTTCCCGCGCGACGACGCAGCCGACCATGGGATTGGGACTGGTGGCGAAGTCGGCCGACCGGGCCGCCGCAAGGGCGGCGTCCATCAGCGCCTCGTCGACGCTGGGAGTGCCGGTCACGCTCGGGCCGGCACCCGAGGCGGTGACAGCGTGCCGTCGGGACGGAGCATCCGGCGTGCCTCGAGATCGGCCCGGAGCTGGCCGCAGGCCGCATCCGCGTCGCCGCCGCGAGTATCGCGGACGGTCACGCGCGCGCCTCGGAGCGCGCCGAGAAAGCGGCGGGCCACCTCGGGCTCCGGCGGCCCCCACGGGCTGCCCTCGATACGGTTCATGGGGATGACGTTGATGTGCGCCTGAGCGCGGCGGGCAAGATCGCGCAGACCCTCGGCCTGCTCGATCGAATCGTTGACGCCACCGATCAGGCACCACTCGAAACTGATCCGCCGCCCGCTCCGCTCCGCGTAGCGCGAGGCAGTGCCGAGGACGAGGCCGAGCGGATATGTCCGGTTGATCGGGACGAGGCGATCGCGCAGCTCGTCGGTCGCCGCGTGCAGCGAGACGGCGAGCGTCACCGCCATGCCGGACGCGGCGAGCTGCTCGATGCCCGGTGCCACGCCGCTCGTGGAGACGGTGATCCGGCGCGCGCTGATGCCTGCGTCGGCGGTGAGCACGCGCAGCGATTCAAGGGTGGCGGCAACGTTGGCGAGGGGCTCCCCCATTCCCATGTACACGATGTGGGTCACCGGCCCCATGCCGCGCCGCTGCAGTGACCTCGAGGCGGCGCGCACCTGGTCCACGATCTCGGCGGCCGTGCAGTTGCGGCGCAAGCCCATGTGGCCGGTGGCGCAGAAGGGGCAGCCGACCGCGCAGCCCACCTGGCTGCTGACGCACACGGTCGAGCGGCGGCGCGAGTCGGGCCGCCCGGGGGTTTCCATCGCAACCGTCTCGACGGTCTGGCCATCGCGGAGGCGGCAGAGGAGCTTGATCGTCTCCCCGGCGTCGGCGAGCACCTCGGTGGCGACGGTCACCGTCGAGAACTCGAATTCGCCGGCCAGGGCGCGCCGCAACGGTGCCGGGAGCTGCAGCATCGCCTCGAAGTCAGCGACGAACGGCTGCCACACGGCGGCCTGAATCTGGCGCGCGCGCCACGCAGGCTCGCCGAGACGCGCGAGCGTATCGATCACCGCGGTCTCGCCGGCGGTGCTGAGGGCTCGGGTGGGCATGAGTCCATGGTACGGGCGGGCACGTCCGCGCCCGCCGACCACGTAGGCTGCCTCCATGAATGGGGTGCTCGGCGCGGTCATCGGCGTGCCCGCGACCATGCTGGTCGCCGGCGGCCTCGGCATCATCGGGCTGACGATCTACAGCCGGATCATCGGCACCCGTCGGGGCAGGCAGCCGATCCGCTGGGCACACATGGCGCTCGGGACGGTGATGTTCGCGTTCGGCGTGCTGCTCGTCTGGCTCGAGGTGGTCGCCGTCGGGGCGAGCTGAGCCCAATGCCCTTACCGGTGGCCGATGAGCGTGAGGAACTCGTTGCGTGACTTGTCGTCGTCGCGAAAGCAGCCGGTGAGCGACGAGGTCACCGCCGAGCTGTTCTGCTTCTGGACGCCGCGCATCGCCATGCACAGATGGGTCGCCTCGATCACGACCCCGGCCCCCTGAGGAGCGAGGACCGACTGGAGCGCGTCGCCGATCTGCATGGTGAGCCGCTCCTGGACCTGGAGGCGACGGGCGAACATGTCGACGAGGCGTGGAATCTTGCTGAGTCCGATGATCCGTCCGTCCGGGATGTAGGCGACGTGGGCCTTGCCGAAGAAGGGCAGCAGGTGATGCTCGCAGAGGCTGTAGACCTCGATGTCCTTGACCACCACCATCTCCGAGTACGGCTCCTCGAAGATGGCGCCGTGCACGACGTCGTCCACGTTGAGCGCGTAGCCGCTGAGCAGAAATCTGAGGCTTGCGGCCACCCGCGCCGGCGTGTGGGTCAGGCCGGCGCGGGTGGCGTCCTCACCGATCTCGTCGATGAGCGACCGCACCAGCGGCGCGATCGGATCGACGCTTTCCGTATGTGACGTCACAGTCGAGCGATCATGACGTTCGCGACGGCGATCCCGCCTCGCCCGACCGACGTGCAGGCGCCACACCAGGGCTTGCGGGACCGCCGGAGTCGCCCACGGTTGCCGCGCCGACGCTCACCAGGAGGTCCCAGGAATTGCGAAGGGCTCCGACGAGCAGCGCGACCGAAACCCCGACAAGCCAGGTGAAGGCCAGCGCATAGTCCCCTCCGACGAGGATCCCGCCCGCCACGACGACAGCCGCGAAACTCAGGGCGGCCAAACCGAATCGGAGCACGATGTGCCGAACGCTGAGGGCTCTGCGGCTGCTGCGGATCGCGGCCACGAGGGGGCGCGCCATGAGTGCGAATCCGAAGGCCCCGACGCCGACGGCATTCCATCCGGTCGACGATGGGTCGTTGGTTTCGGGAATCACCAGGAAGAGGGCGAGCACCAGCGTGACGCCGAGACTCGCGAGCGTGACTCGAGCGAGCGCCTTGACGTCCTCGTGCGTGACCACGATCCGGAGGTGCAGGGACAACCCGACGAACAGGAGTCCGACGAGGCTCGCCGCCGCCATTCCGGTGATCGAGTAGAAGTCGTGCCAGCCAGCCAGCGTGGTTTGGTAGTTCATGGGCGCCGAGTCTGGACTTGCACGTGGTCGCAGGTGTGGGACCTCGGGGCCGCGTCCATCCTCACGACGTCGGTGGCGGCGGCGGGACCGGCATAGCGGCATCGAGCGCGGCGAGATCCGCTTCGAGCCCCTCGGTCATCGCCGCGAGGGTGCCCCGGTAATGGGCGATCGCCAGGTCGAGGCGGAAGTCGAACCAGCCGGACAGGCTCGGTCCGTAGTAGAGGCGCGTCGGCTTCTGCCGGTTCGACACCGAGAAGATGGTCTGCCCCTGCGCATCGTCGTGCTGGAATCCGACCAGCTTGTCGTACAGGCACTCGCGCGTTTGCTTGGCTCCCTGGAAGATCACCCGCCGGTTGGTGATGTACGCGGTGCCGACGTCGATAGCGGCCGGCGCCGGCGCGCCCTGGACGAAGTGGCCTCTCGAGCTCCCGACGCGGTACCGGATCGAGCGCCCGTGGATGCTCGCGACGGGAATCGAGAAGCCCTGCGACCGTCCCTTCCATTCGCCGGCGCCACGCCGGTCCTCGACCAGCGCGACGCTGGTCACCGTGGCAAAGACCGCCTCCGCCGGTTTCAGCATGATGTCCGACGAGGGCTCACCGGCATACGTCTGAGCCAGGGTCACGAGGTTTGCGTACGCGTCGCGCTGCTCCTGCCACGCGGCGAACTTGGCCTGGTAGTCCTGGTACGCCTTCTTCTCTTGATGGTGCCTGAACAAGCGTCGACCCCTCACATGGCCTTACCCGATGGGTGGTGTCGAGATACCGCTCGAGGTCGTTTCAACACCGCGATATCACTGACCCGGCTTGGCAGGATCATATCGAAGGTCCTGAAAGTGGACTCACATTTCGTCCGCGGGGTGCAGAATCGCGGGGCCGGTCGCCACCTGGCTCCACACAGAGGGAGGGCAAGAGGGCTATGAGGACAACGCGCAGCGTCGCAGTCGGCGTTGGCGTGGCCGTGGCGATGGCCGCATGCGGAAGCCAGCCCACCGCTCCGTCCGTGACCCCGAGCCAGCTTCTCGCTGCGGGCGTGCAATCGCTCATGGCACGTCAGTCGACGCAGGTCGAGGGGTCATTCACCGTTGACGGGCTCGATGGCTCGGTGCAAGCGTCGATGCTCCATAACGGCAACGCTTCCGGGACACTCACCCTCGACGGAGCGGATTCACCGTTCATCTCCGCAAACGGAGCCACGTACTTTGCATCGCAGGCGCCTTTCGTGACCGCGGGATTCCCGAGCGTCGCAAGCCTGGCGGCCAATCTCAAGGGGTCGCCATGGTTTCATACTGATGGCTCGGCGTCGGCTGCCGCGGTGCTGGCCCTGCTCAGCCCGGGCCCGTTGCAGTCAACATTCCTGTCCGGGCGCACGGGTCTCACTCGGTCGTCGGGCAAGGACTCGCACGGGCGCGCTGGGATACGCCTCAGCGATGCCTCGGGAAGCGTCGTTCTCGCAGCGTCGACCCCTCACAACATCCTCGAGATCACCACGGCCACGCACTATCTGGTTGGCAGGTTCTCGGACGTGGACATCATCTTCGACGCCTTCAACTCCCCGGTCACCGTTGCGGTTCCGACCGACTACGTCACACCCGACCTAGTGAATATGCCGCCGCACTTCTACACCTCCTCGGTGGATGCCCACGGCTGTAGCAGTGCGGGGTGCACCCTCACGGCGATCATCGGCTCAGACGCTGGAAGTGGTACCGCGACAGTGACGATGACGATCACGAACTCGTCCGGGGCGAGACTCGCAACGTGCACGACCACTGTCGTGTTGGCGATCTATAGAGCAACCCCGACCGCCTCGTGCCACGCACGCTCGGCAGCGTGGGCCAATTGGTGGAACAATATTGGTGGCACGTACACGTTTGACGCTACCGTCTTGAATCCTGCCTACAACTCCTGACCCTGGCTGGCATTTGCGGCGTCCACTCAACGCAGCCAGCGGTGAGTTCCGCATTGCCCGTTCAGGCCGTGCGGAAAGGCGATTCCCGACCACCCCTGGTCCTTACGAATAAGAGCCCCTGGCGCGATGCCAGAGGCTCCATTCAACAAACGCGAACCGAACTCAGATTATGGCGTCACGGCGAAGGTGTTGAGGGTGAAGGTACCCGAGCCGTCTGTGGTGCCGACACCATTTTCGAAGAAGCAGCCGCCACCGAACGAGAGGCCGATGGTCGTCACGTCACTGACAGCGGCATTGAAGCCATCGGAGTAGAGCGGGTCGGTCCCGAAGTGGCCATAGAAGTCTGACCAATTACTCCCATCGAAAGACACCGTGGGCAACGTCACCGAGCCGTTCGCGGTCAGAGCCGCAGATACCGGATTCGACCACCAGTACTGAGTCTCATCGAAGCCGCCGCTCTTCGAAGTCGTGAAGAAGTAGCGGACGTAGGCGGTGGTTCCGCCACAAGAAGGCTCTCCGTAGTACGTGAACGCCCCGGTCAGGCCACTGATGGTGGCGGTTGCCGACACGTTCAACCCAGTGTCGTCGCCGAGGAGGGAGCTCTTGTCCGATCCCTGCGTGGTGACCAGGAGTGCGGTGTTATCGGGAGTGGTGAAGTTAAACGTGGCCAGGGCGCTACCACTCGGCACCGATGACATCGATAGCGCGCGCCCCGACGTGTTGTAGTAGCCCAGCTTCCAGTTCGACGACCCACTCGATGCCGAGGCCCCGGCCACGGTTGCTATCACTGTCAACACGCCGACGCTTCCGGCGAGTAGCAACCTCTCGCCTACGGTCAACTTGTATCGCATATGTCCCTCCTGACGGAACTCTTGGGGCATTTGCCCCCCTTCTGCCCCGGACAGAGCCCGGGTACCGCATACTTTAGCTCTATGTGCTACTGAACGTATCGTTCACTTTTGTTAGCAGGCACCTTGATGAAGAGAAAGTCCACCAAGTCAGAGCCCTCGCCGGCTGGTCGAGTTCGGACGCCCAGTTACAGAAGTGTCCAAGCTCGCCACGCCATCTTGGTTGCCGCCCGCCAGCTGCTCAGATCTCGCGGCTACGCCCGGACCACCATGGAGGCAGTCGCCACGAAAGCGGGTGTGGGCAAGATCACCGTCTACCGACGCTGGCCGTCCAAGGGTGCTCTGGCCCTCGAAGTCCTGCTGGAGTTCCAGGACTTCGGGCCGGCTCCCGATACCGGGACGACGCGAGGTGACCTCATTGCCGTCGTCCGGCGCCTGCATGGTGGTCTCACCCACCCCACCGCCACGGCGATCATCCCGGGACTGGCAACCGACATGGCGCGCGATCCGACCTTGGCGGAGACGTTTCGCGACGGCTTCGTGGCGCCCCGCCGCAAATCGATGGAGGAAGTCATCCAACGTGCCGTCCAGCGCGGAGACCTCCCCATCGACGTTGACGAGGACCTGCTTATCGATCTGCTCATCGGCCCTTTCTACTACCGCATCTTCATCACGGGCCACCGCGTCGACCCAGACCTGGCCGAGCAGCTTGTGGATGTCGTGCTCCTGAGGCAGGTCCCGCAAATCCCGATGCTCGTTCGCCCGGTGGCATAGGGACTGGATCCTAGCCGCGCCTCCCGACGGTAGCGCGGTAATTCCCGACGGATTTATCGCCCGGTCAGCGCCAGCAGCTTGGCCTGGGTCGAATCGTCGGCGGGAGCCGTCTCCGGCCCGAAAACCCCCGCAGATCTCCAGGCTTCAGCGCTGCCCTCCAGGTCCGCATAGCAGAGGTCGACGAGCTCGGGGTCGAGCGCATCGTCGGCACCGATACCGCGGGCGAGGTCCCACGAGTGGATCACGCTGTCGAGCGCCATCTGCTGCACGTACGCCTTGGCAGGCAGGTCACCGAATGACAGGTGGACCGTGGTTTCCAAAGCTCCCGGGCCATCGATGGCTGCGAGCGCGGCGTGCCGAGCGTCGATCAGCCTCTCCAGTGGATCGTCGCCGAGGACATCACCGTCGAGACGATCGCCGACCTCCGCGATCGTCTTACCAGCCAGCATCTCCGGTACCCAGAGGTACTCACCGGCAATGTGATTCACGAGTGTCCGCACATCCCAGTCCGTGCACGGCGTCGGTCCCGACCACTGCTCCCGGCCGATCCTTCGAGCTCGCTCCACGAAACTCTCGCTAGCACGCCGGAACGCGGTCGCTTCATCGATCGATGGCATGTTTGTCCTCCTCGTTGCTGACTGGTAAATCGCCGACCCTGCGAGTTGTCAGCCGCCACCCAGGCCGGCCGTGCCGTCGAGGAGCCACTCGCGATGTCCGGTCATCCTATCCACCGAGGGGTGTCGAGGATCTGGACGCCGCTGGCGCTGCTCCTGGGTCGCAGCGTGTGAGTCAGATCACCCAAGGGAGGACTTTCGACGCATTTGCTCGGATGTAACCGTCGGTGACGCGTTCCCGTTGCGTGGGTGTGTCACCCATCATGAGTTCTACATGGAGTGCAGTTAGGATCCTGCCCCGGCCAGGACGACGGTCGGTGTAGAGGAGAGGCAGCAAGACATGAAACTCACAACCATCATCGGCACGGCGATCGCCGCCGTTGGCCTCGCAGCATGTGGCTCAACGGCACTTGCGCCGCCCACTGCGCGACCAACCCTCGCGCTTGCCGTCGCCCCGACCGTCGCTCCGACAGTGGCGCCGACCACCGCCCCGACAGCTATGCCGACTGCAACCGCTACTCCGACCCCCAAGCCTAAGCTCGGCGTCACGGTGACGACTACTTGTGCTGTGGCTGGCACAGCGCAGGGTGGGACCGTCACGTTCCATGGAGTGGAGCCCGGAGAGTGGATGGGGTGGGGCTCTGATCCCGAAATCATGAAGTTCCCCACCGTTACGTATGGGCCCGTGACCGTCGGGCGTTGGTCGTGGAGTGTTTGGGACGATCCGAAAGCCATGTTTGTTGCTCGCGGCACGTTCACCGTCCCGGCCTGCCCATAGCGCCACGCAGCGTCGGTGCCCGCGCCTCACCGCGTGACGCGGTTAGGGATCGCTCTTAGCGTGGCCGAGTGGTACAGAACGGTGGTCGAACCGCTCGCTGAAGGGCCAAATTCGATACAGATGAGTGGTGCCGAGGAAGGGACTCGAACCCTTACAAGGTTGCCCTCACTAGCCCCTCAAGCTAGCGTGTCTACCAATTCCACCACCTCGGCACGGCGGCCGGCACGCGCCCCGATGGGCGCACGCGGCTCGGCCATTCTACAGACGGACGCTCGCGGCGACCAGGGAGAACCGGACTCGCGATGTCGACCGGCCCCGGAGCCCATCTGATGCCACGTCGGCGTCTGTGCCATGCTGAACGCGGCAGCTCTGAGAGGATGGTCATGGAACGCCACTTCCGCAAGGTCTGGGGAACGGCTACGGATCGAGTGCGCGGGCTCGAGCGGCAGTTGCGCAACGCGAACGGCGGAAATCGCGCATACGTCTGGGGTCTGCCCGCCGCTGCGCTGATCCTCTGCTTCACGATCCTCGTGGTCGCAGGAGCTCTGAGCGGGGCGTCTCCCGCCGAGGTCCTGCCCATCGCCATCTTCGAGGGGCTGGTGATCTCAGGCCTTTTCGTTGCGTGCATGCTGCCGCCGACGGGGACGGCGGATAACGACCAGGGCGACCGCGGACCAGGCCCGGATCCGTCGCCGACTCCGCCACCCTCCGACCCCAGCGTCTGGGTTCGGTTGCTGGCCGACTCGAACATCCCCCGGCAGGGCACGCACGAAGTCAAGGAAGAATCGCCTGCCGAGCTCGCCGGCACGCGGCGCTGACCGCTCGCGTTGCCCGCAGTAGCTCGGGTAGCTCCTGTAACCTCGCGGGTCGTAGTGCGACGGGCAATCAGCCGGCTGTTCTTTTCACTGGTCGTCGCGGTGACGATCGTGATCATCGTCGCCCTCTCGATTTCCGTGCTGATCGGGCTGGTTCGAGGACCGCACGAAGCGGCCCACGACCTCGAAACGACGATCGGCGGTTACTGGCCGGTGATCCTGGCCTGCATCGTGGTGCTGACCGCCGGCCTTGCCGTGGTGCCGCGCCCAAGCCCTACCACCTGAACACGACCGCAGAACGTCACGACGTCGATCGGCGCCGCCAGATGCTCAGCGTCGGCTGGTGCCCTGAGAATGGCTCGAGCGCCTGCACCTCGGACACCGATACTGGCGTGAAAGACTCGTTGAGACGGCGAACGCGCGCGGTTCGATGGCCGCCGTCCCCAATCACCGCAACGGTATTCCCGCTGTAGTAGGTCAGCGACTCGCCAAGACTCGAGAAGAGCGGCGGCCAGCAGAGCAGCAGTGCCCGATCGGAGTATCGCGTCAGGATGGTGTGGTCTCCAGCGACGACCTCGGTCCACGTTGATGTCGTCGCGTGGTAGCGGTTGGGCCGCGCTCCATCGGGTGGCGCCTGGTCGAACGCCACGACGTCGGCCCCGAGGGCGCGCAACCGGTACGCCCAGTACCCGGTACCGGCGCCCATTTCGACGATCGGACCGAGGCGAGCGAGCGCTGCGAGGGATTGGTCATCGGGAAAGACGTACGAGTAGCGCTGCGCCAGCGTGGTGAGTGAGTCCTCGTCGCCCTCGTCGTCGCCGACATCGACGAGCAACTCGCGAAATCGATCGTCGACGTCCACCTGCCAATGGTCCTTCTTTCGTGGCGACCGGTCCGCGTCTCGACCGAGCTCGGCCGCGCCAATGCGCAGCAGACCTAGACGTGGAGGGCCAATGCTACTTCCGCGCGTGAGCGGCGATGTAGGACCAGCCGCACGTGAGGCACTTGGCGGTCGGACGCGCGCTCGCCCCGGCTTTCTTCGCACCCTTGTGGGTGGGGAAGGTCAGGGGAATGAACCGATCTCCGCCGCAACTCTCGCAACGCAAATCAGGGATGTCGGGGATCCGCATGGGCACCGTCCCGATGGGCATCATCCCGCTCCCCAGCGTGGAATTTGCCATACCTAATCGAGGAGATCATGCTCTGCCGCGCCGGGCGCCGTCCGTCCGGTCGCGTACATGCGGCGCCGCTGCGAGCGGTCAGCCGTTCGGTGGTTTGCCTTGGGCACTGGCGCGCCAAAGCGCGAGGAGCTCCGGCTGGGAATGGACGCCGAACTTCTGGAAGATCGCGCTGAGGTGATTTCTGACGGTGCTCCGGCTCAGGAACATCTCGGCGGCGATGGTGCCCACACGGTCGCCCTGGACCAGGCGGGAGGCGATCTCCCACTGGCGCGGCGACAGCTCGGCGGTGGCTGGGACCCCGAGGGCGGCGGCCGTCTGCATCAGGGGGGCGAGGATGCCCGCCGCCTCGATCTGGGACGCGATACGACGAAGATGCCCGGCGAGCTGGCTCGCGCCACTGGGCTCTTGCGCCTCGGGCTCGCTAGCCGGAGCCACGATGAGTGAGAACGGCACCGTCCCGTCGCCTTCCAAACGGGTGATCATCGCCCGAATCGTTCGCCGCCGGCGGTCTTGCTGGAGCCGAATTCGTACATCGGTCCGCGGATCGGTGGTGGCCCGGGCGAAGCCCAGCAGCAGGGCGGCAACGTCGCCGAGGTGGGTGAGCTCGATGATGGAGCTTCCGAACAGCTCGGCCGGCGGCCGGCCAAGGACGGCACCGGCATTGCTGCTGATGTGCGCGATGCGCCAGTGGTCGTCGAGCGTGAGCTGAGCGCCCTCAAAATCCGGGCCGGCCAGGCCCCAGGGCTCGGGAGTTGCGACCTCCTCCTCACCGGCACCTGCCTGCGCGTCTGCGAGCTCGGACGCGATCCACAGTCCCAGGTCGGGCCCCGTGCTGGAGCGGACAGCCCAACCGGTCACCTCCAGTTCGACCATTGAACCGTCCGGTCGGTGGAAACGGCGCCGGCCCTTGATGCCGTCAAGCATCCGTTCCCGGACCAGCCGGAATGTCTGTGCCGACTCGCGCGGCCGTTCTGTGACCGAAAGGTAGTCGAGGCCGGCCGCTTTCTCTGGGGTCGTTCTCAGGAGCCCGGCGGCGCGGTCCGACATCTCCACGAAGCGTGTGGTTGCAAGTTCGACGAGGCCGATTGCCAGGGGGCTCTTGCGAACCGCCTCGCGCCACATCTCCACCCAGCGTGCTTGGGGTGTTGACTGATGCATTGACTGATCCATCGCTTCTGGTCCCAATTGTCGCTGTCGATTGCCTCTCGTGTCAAATGACAGCGTCTTATGACATACTCTCAGGAACGAGCGCGGCGATCGCGCCGTTGGGTGGAGAATTGACACATGGCCCCGTCTCGAATCGGTGGATCGCTCAGGTCGGCGCGAGAGCGTAAGGGCTGGACTCGCGAGGCTCTCGCGTATCACTCAGGCCTCAGCTGGGCCGCGATCGCCCAGATCGAATCCGGCCGGCGCCAGCAGGTCCGCGTCAGCAGCCTGGTGGCGCTCGCGAGTGCGCTCGGGGTCAGCGTCGACTATCTCGTCGGAGGCGACGCAACCATATCTCCGCAACTCCTCGGACACAGGGTTCTGACCTACGGATCGGAGGACGAGTATCTCGAGTCCGCGCTCCCGTTTCTCTTGGAGGGCATTGCGCGGTCCGAGGGCGTCCTGTGCGTCCCGACCACGTGGCAGGTCGACCTGCTTCGCGAGGCGCTTGGGGACGACGCGCAGCGCGTTGAGTTCCTGGACTCGTCGGAGTGGTACCGCTCGCTGCGCGACGCGGCGGGCGGATACCTCACGTTCGTGCGGGAGCGATTCGAGCGCGGAGCCCCCTGGGTCCGGATCCTCGCCGAGGCGGTGTGGGCCGACCGGTCCGACGCCGAGGTTGCGGAGTGGTTCCGCTACGAGTCACTCGTCAACCTGGCGCTCGCCTCGTCCCCCGCAACCATCGTGTGCACCTATGACGCACGATCACTGCCCGAGCGAGTCCTCGCCGGCGCGCTTAGCACCCACCCGGAGCTTGTCGCCGCCGGGGTCAGCACCGCGAGCGTCGCGTATCGACAGCCCATCGACTTCGTGCTGGGTCCGGGCTGACGCGGCGCCTACTCTCCGGTTTGCCCGTCCACGGCCTCGCGGATGAGGTCGGCGTGCCCGTTGTGCCGCGCGTACTCCTCGATCATGTGGCACAGGATCCAGCGCAGGCTGGGTGACTCACCGCTGGGCTCAGCTCGCCGGGCCAACTGCTCGAGTCCGCCGCCGGCCAGGGCCTCGGCAACCCGGGCGCGGGAGCGGTCAACGTTGTCGTGCCAGAGGGCACGCAGCTGCTCAGGGGTGTCCTTTGCGGCCGAGTGCCAATCCCAGTCGGGGTCCGCGTCCCAGTCCACCGCGTCCCACGGCGGACTCGCGCCCCGGCCGTGCAGCCACTCGGAGAACCAGTAGTCCTCGACCAATGCGAGGTGCTTGAG
>JBAPWO010000275.1:0-8558 GCA_049283735.1 Candidatus Dormiibacterota bacterium | reverse complement strand
TCATCTCGACGAACTCTGGGATGGACGGAATATCGAGCTTCTCCATCTTGGAGGCCAGGTAGTGGGTCATCACACTCGACATGCCCGGAACACCCCCAAGCCAGGTGGAGAGATGCAATCCCGGGTTCCCCACGGTCGCGATCTTGATGTGCTCGTGACGCGCCTTGTGGACGGCATCGAGCCCGAAGAAGGTGAAGAACAGATTTGCCTCGATCCCCTCGGCGCGCGCCCCGTTGGCCATGATCAAGCCCGGGTACACCCCGTCAAGGGATCCCTTGGAGATGATGATCGACACCTTCTCGACGGTCGCCGGCATGAATGCCTGTGGCGCCACCGTCGGTGCCGCGGTTGGTTCGACCGTCAGGGTGGTCATGTCAGATCCTCCTCGTCAGATGCAGCCGCGTGGCTTGGGGATACCGGCAATCCGTGCGGCCACCTTTGCCGGGCCCTTGGGGAACAGTTCGTAAAGCTCTTTGATGGAAACGCCAGATGCTTTGCCCAACACGCGCACGGTCGGTCCGGTCCCCTTCTCCAGGTACTCACTCCGCATGAAGCGGATGACCTGCCAATGACGGTCGGTGAGGTAGCTGATGCCTTCCTGCGCAGCGAGCGCGGGGACCATGGCGTCGCTCCACTGTGATGGGTCAAGAAAGAAACCTTCATCGTTGCGAGCGACGTCGGCGAGCTCGACGGTTGCGACGTTCATGTTGCTTCCTCTCAATGCGTTCCCGCGGGAACCTTGTGTTTGCCGGCGGTCGGCATCTCCGATGCGATGCCGGGGATGGAATGACCCGGTAGCAGCGCGTGCCAGTAGAACCACTGGAACATCAGCTTGCCGAGGTGGTTGAGGTGCGACTCTTTCAGGAGCGGCAGGCCGATGCGGCCAGGAAAGTGACCGGGCAACGGTTCGGTGTCGTAGTTGAAGTCGATGAGCACCGCCTTGCCGAAGCCTGTCTCGATGAAACAGTTGGCATGGCCGTCGTAGCTCGCGTCAAGCGATTCCCCTTCGAGGAATCTCCGGATGTTCTCGGTGAGCACTTCGCCCTCGAAGTGCGTGACGGATCCTGCTTTCGATATCGACAGCCCGGCAGCATCACCAATGGCGAAGACATTCGGCGCAGCCTTGGATTGCAGCGTGTGCGGATCGGTGGGTATGAAGTTGAGCTCGTCGCCCAGTCCTGGGGACCGCCCGACAAAATCGGCGCCACCGTGGAGTGGCACGACCACGCCCAGATCGAACGGCACCTCGCGCCCATCGTATGCAACCAGCTTCCCCGTTGTGGCGTCGACGCTCCCGGTGTTGAACTCGGTGACGACCTCGATGTTCTTCTGCGCCAGCAGTTCGCCGAGCCGTCGTGAGGCCACTGGCTTGGTGAAGGCACCGTCGAGCGGAGTCACATACGTCAGCGTGACGTCGTCGCGGACGCCCTTCTCGCGGAAGAACCAATCGGCGAGGAAGCAGAACTCCAGCGGCGCCACTGGGCATTTGATGGGCATGTCGACGACGTTCACAACGATCCGGCCGGCCTTGAACTTCGCGAGCGCGGGCGCGAGCGCGCGCGCACCGTCGAGCGAGTAGAACGTGAAAACGTTCTGTTCCCACCCGGGCCCGGCGAGTCCCTCAGTCTCACTGGGGATCAGCACCGCGCCCGTCGCGATGACGAGGACGTCGTAACGCTCACTGGTTCCGTCCTCGAAATGCACCACATTCGCGCCGAGGTCAACGCTCTCGATGGTGGCTTGGAGGTAGCGGACCCCTGCATGCAACTGATCGCCCCGGGATCGCACCAATTCCTCTCCCTGGGCCAACCCAAAGGGGACAAAGAGCAAACCAGGCTGATACACGTGGGCGTCGTTCCCGTCGACCACCGTGATATCTGTCGATCGCGGCAGCACCCGGCGCAAGCGGTTCGCGGTGATCGTTCCACCGGTGCCGCCACCGAGAATGAGAACGTGCTTTCGGTCATTCATCGCAGCACCAGGATGGCACCTGGTGCGCTCGTCAGCCAGGGTCCAATCGCATCGGTTTCATGTGACCTTGGACCCTTCTCGCGTCCGAACTCGACGTAGCAAGAGAATCGCCCTGAGCTCGGCAAAGCTGAGATTGCCAATACCGACGCACTGAAGAGGCTCCCGGGGTACCGTCGCACTCCGAAGTGGGGATGTCAGTTGACGTGTTCGATCGAGTGCCGTTTCGCCGCGATCCAGGTGAAGGGTTGCACCGCGCCACCGGGTGTGACGTGCTCCTCGCGGCTCGACTCAGCCACTTTGAAGCCGTCGAGGAGGCGTTGGAGGTCGGTGGCGTCATAGCGCGACACAGGGAGCCCGGAGCAGTGGTCTGGTCCGTCGGCAGCGAACGTGGCCATGATCAGCGCCCCATCGTCGCCGATCGCCTGACGCATCACATCCAGGTACCTCGCCCGCTCCGCGGTATCGGTGAGAAAGTGGAACACCGCGCGATCGTGCCACAGGCCATATCGGCGTTCCGGCTGCCAGGACAGGATGTCCTCGCGAAGCCAGCGCACCGGAGCGGCGTCACCGAGCCGGTGTCGCGCGAGCTCAAGCGCCGTCGACGACACGTCGAGGACAGACACGTCGGTGTAGCCCCGAGCCAGGAGCTCGTCTACAAGGAGGGAGGCGCCGCCGCCGACGTCGACAATCGGCGCTGTCTTCGGCACGCCGAGACGGTCGATGAAAGCCAGGGACATCGCCGGTTCGCGCTGATACCAACTGACCCGGGTCGCTCCTGCGTCGGCGTAGCGCCGGTCCCAATGTCGACGCCGCGATATCGAGCGCGCCCACTCAGAAGGCATAGAAGACAAAGTCTGCCCCCGCGCAATGGACGAGTGATCCTTCAGCGGTGCAATCGCTTACGCCTGTATTGGGCGCTCGACGCAGCTGCTCGGTTTTCATCGGAACACCTGAATTGCAATCAACCGCGCGGAGCTTGGTTTAGCTCGGAGGTCACCTGCCGGTCGGATAGGCCGCCAAGAAGATCATCGCTTCTTTGCAGTCGCGCGGCCATCGGTGCGCGCGGCACCGGGTACTCGATGGGAGGACAAGAACGTCCCCCGCTCCTAGCACCCGATCACCGGCATGGCGCTGATCCGCTCCCGGCTCATCAGGCGGGCTGCTTCCTTGATGGGTGTCGACGTCGAAACCGTAACCGGATTGCGGGTCATGACCTCGCTCACTGTGACATGCCGGGTCGCGTCCTCGGCTGGACCAGCGCGTTCGGTCACCGCTCGACCCACCGCGGCTCCGGCGGCTTCTCCGACCACGCCGGCACCACCAGCAGGGGGCTGCGCCCCGCGTGAATCAGTTTGGTGGAAACGCTGCCGAGGAGAAGGCGCCGTGCGGCCCCGAAACCACGCGCACCGACGACGATCAGAGTCGACCCCGGTCGATCACTTTCGCGTGCCGGCAGGGCGTCCGCGGGGTCACCGCTGTCGGTCGTCGCACTGACCGGATGACCCGCCACGGGCTCGAGATTCTCCGCGAACCGGTCCAGGCGCTCATGCTCGGTCTCGTCAGGATCGTCAAAGGTGAAGTACCGCTTCGCCTCCGGTGCCGCCGGCCGGCTACCCACGCACCCTTTGCGACCAGTCCACGCTGGCCGCCGCGATCGTCCGCGACGGGTGTCTCCTCGATAAGAAATCGACCGCTCGGGACGTCCACTTCGAGCGCGGAATGGCAGGTCGTAGCGGCTGCAGCGACGGATCGCTGCCTCACGCGCCTCGCAGACGCGACCATTCACCCGGAGCCAGCCGCCTGCACCCAACGGCAGCCAGTGGAGATCGACGCCGGAGATCCTGTCCTGAGTCCTTGCAGGCGGCGCCTCAACTCAGGCGGGCGTGGCCGAGGCTGGCAGTCCCTCCAGGAGACGCTTCAGGCTGGCCCATATGGTCCGCTCCTGGCGCTGACCGATCAGTGTGATTATCGGTCGCATCAGCTTGAGCCCGCCGTGCGGCTGTAGGTTCCAGTCCCAACGCAGGATGGTGCCTCCAGCCACCGGGTCGAATCTCAAATCGCCTCGAATATCCATTCCGGGCAGGCGTGTCAATGACGCCAGGCGTCGGGGGCGCTCATACGACGTCCACTCGATGATCACCGACGACTTTCGTCCCATGGTGCTCACCTCGGCACGGAACTGCGAGCCCACGCCGATCGGCCCGGACGATGCCAGCTCAGCATGAGTCATTCGGGGGTTGTAGCGCGGCTCGTTGCGCTCGTCTGCGCAGAAGTCAAACACCGCATCGGCTGGGCACTCGATGATGATTTCTCCGTTTATCCGCTTAGTCATGGACAACTCTCCCGATACGCGAAAGGCATTGAAGGTCCACCACCGTCAGGAATATGACTATCAATCTTTCGTGAAAGTGCCGCCAGGGTCTAAGGTCACCTGCGTCCGAGCCAGAACAACAACTCCGCCTCCCGGGCGAGCCGGAGGCTAGGTAGGGTCCTGCGGCGGGCCTACTTGTGACAAGCGGCCCTTTTTCCGTCTCTGCGGCTTCGCCCACAATCGTAACTACCGGCAGCGCTCGCCTACTTCAGGGGCAGCCGGGAAGGAGGCGCAACGTGGGCAGGATCGCCGACAGGGCGAACCACCGATGGTTCGGATTGACCCCCATGCAGTTCTTCGGGGCCGTAGCCCTACGAGTGATAGTCGCCGCGATTGTCGGTGTAGTCGTGTACCTCGCCACTGGGAGCGTGCTCTGGCTGATCGTGGCGCTCCTGGCGACGAGTGTGGTGATCAGCAGCGTCGCAAACACACGTCGCCGCGCCTGAGGGAGGTCGGGTGCGCGGCCCGGCCCCCAGCGCGTACTACCCGCCGTGCTGGGAATCCCGGCGGTGACGTTGATCACTGCGTTCACCGCCAAGCTCGCGATGCCTTATCCGCACTCCCCGATCCACCGTGCCAAAAGGCCCGAGAGATTTGTTACGTCCTCCCCTCGCCAACGAGCCTCCCGCAGTGTCTAGTTGAACGTGTTGAATCGGGCGATCCGTGGGTTCGCCAAGGAGGCACGTCATGAGCGGTGAGGATTCTCAGAAAGGGACCCGAACGACCATAATGGTCGTCGAGGGCCTCGTTGGAATCGCCGCACTGATCGCTGGGCTCCTCTTCATCGTGCGACCTGACGGCTCTCTGCTTGGGATGGCCAGGGGCACCCTCTCCGACACAGGGTTCAGCGACTACCTCGTGCCGGGCATCCTGCTCGCGGTCGTCGTTGCCGGCGGGACCCTTCTCGCGGCCGGTGCGGTTGGCCTGCGGACGCGCAATGCGGCCGAACTAGTACTCGCCAGCGGGGCGATGCTGCTGCTCTTCGAAGGTGTCGAGGAGGCGCTCATCGGCTTCAGCCCCGAGCGACCCCTCATTGTTCTTCTCGGTCTCGTCCTAATCGCGTTGTCGCTGCGGCTGGCTGGACCGATGCGAGCCGCTCAAATAGAACTCGCGGGGGATAGGTTGGACGTTCAGTTTCCGGGCTCCTCGGCTCTTCTGGCGTTCAAGCGGCCACTCGCGATTCCTCTGGCACATGTCCGACGGGTGGATCGCGCGACGCATGGCCCGGAGGAGCAGTGGAAGGGCTTTCTCGGGCTCGGTACATGGCTCCCCGGTGTCATCGGAGCGCCAAGATTCCGTCACGCCGGCGGCCGCGTGTTCTTGAACGTGAGTGATCCCGCGAACGCCATCGTGCTGCAGCTCGATCAGGAGCACTACTCGCGCCTGGTGATTGACGTGGCAGATCCCGACCGAACCATTGCAACCGTCCGCGCGGCAATCGCCGGCCAAACCCGCAGCGCGGCCTGAGCGTGGCCAGTCGCGGCCCCCGGTTGCCGAACCTGCAAACGCTGCAGTTACTCGTTGCCGTGACAGGGTTAACCGTGGGCGCGGTTCTGCGCATTGTCGGCGCGGTCGCGCCATCGAACGTTCTCTGGGGTGCCACAGCGGCGGTCGCCCTGCTGCCAACGACGATCTCTGTTGCGCGCGACCTGCTGCGTCATCGCGCCGGGGTCGACGTCGTCGCGGTGCTGGCTCTGGGTGGCACCCTCGGTGTCGGTGAGTACCTCGCCGGCGCCGTCATCGCATTCATGCTCGCCACCGGCCGCGAGCTCGAGGCGAGGGCATCTGCACGGGCTCGTCGAGAGCTGTCCGCCCTCCTCGCGCGAGCACCGACCGTGGTGCACCGCGTTGAAGGCGACACGCTCATCACCCAGGCGATCGACACCGTCCGAACTGGCGATCTGCTCATCGTTGCGCCCGGTGAGGTGGTTCCAGTCGATGGCCTGCTGGCAAGTGATATCGCCACCTTCGACGAATCGGCGCTCACCGGTGAAACGGCGCTGGTGGAACGCGTGATGAGCGATCCGGTTCGGAGTGGTGGTGTCAATGCGGGTGGCGCGTTTCGTCTCCGCAGTACCGCCACCGCTGATGAGAGCACGTACGCCGGCATCGTGCGGCTGGTGCGTCAGGCGCAGGAGTCGCGCGCACCGTTGGTGCGCGTTGCCGACCGGTTTGCCCTGTGGTTCGTGCCTCTGACCATCGCGCTCGCCGGACTGTCGGGAATCCTTGCTCGCGACCCCGTGCGCGCAGTTGCCGTGTTGGTGGTGGCCACGCCATGCCCGCTCATCCTCGCCGCGCCGATTGCGCTGGTTGGGGGCATGTCGCGAGCTGCGCGTCGGGGCATCGTGGTCAAGGGCGGCGCGGCGCTCGAAACGCTCGGACGTGCGAATGTCCTGCTCTTCGACAAGACGGGCACGCTCACCGAAGGTCGAGCGCGAGTCGCCGACATCGAGACCGACGGCAGCATCAGCGCGGATGAGGTGTTGCGACTCGCCGCGTCGCTGGATCAGATGTCGACCCACGTACTTGCCCGGCCGATCGTCCAGGCAGCTCGCATCAGGGGCCTTCACCTCGCCCTTCCCGACGAAGTTCACGAGGACCCCGGCAGAGGCGTGCGCGGAGGCGTGGCCGGACGGAGCGTGACAATCGGTCGCGCCTCGTATGTCGCGGACGGCAGCGTAGTGCCGGCTTGGGCCGCGCGCGTGCGCAGACGCACTGCCTACGAGGGCCTCGCCAACGTGTTCGTGGGCGTCGACGGGATTCTGGTCGGCGCGATGGTGCTCGAGGACCCGCTCCGCCCCGACAGCGGCCGTGCCGTCGCACGTCTCCGGCGGGCCGGGATGCGCCGTATGGTGATGGTCACCGGGGACCATCCGGACGTGGCCCAGGCCGTCGCGTCGGCGATCGGCGTCGATGCGGTCTATGCCGAGCGCAGCCCAGCCGAGAAGGTCGACGTCGTGCGTGAGGAGCGCCAGCGAGGCGTCGTCGTGATGGTTGGCGACGGCATCAATGACGCCCCGGCGCTGGCCGCTGCTGACGTCGGTGTCGCCATGGGAGTTCGGGGGGCCACGGCGTCATCCGAAGCCGCAGACGTGGTGCTCATGGTCGACCGCATCGATCGACTCGCCGAAGCGGTCCAGATTGCCCGCCGCTCCCACCACATCGCATTGCAGAGCATCGCCGTCGGTATGGGACTCTCGCTCGTCGCCATGGGAATTGCTGCAACCGGCGGGCTCGTGCCCGTTGTCGGCGCCGTCGTGCAGGAAGCGATCGATGTCGCCGTGATTCTCAACGCACTGCGCGCCCGCGGTGGCCGGGAGGAGCCGCGACCTTCCGAAGTGGCGCTGAGTGCCGGACGTCAGGTGCTTCTCGAGCACGCGGCGATGGAACGCGAGACAGCGCAGCTCAGAAGTCTCGCCGATGAGCTCGGGCACCTTCCGAGGGCCGCTGCCCGCATCCGCCTTGAAGAGGTGAAACGATTTCTGCGCGACGACCTTCTGCCGCACGAGCAGGAGGAAGAGCAGCATCTGTACCCCGTGGTCTCCCGTTACATCGGGGGCCCGGAGAGCGTGGCGGTGGCGCGCCGCGAGCACGCCGAGGTCGCACATCTGTCGCGCCTGCTCAGCGGCATGATCGACGCACTGGATCCGGGCGGTCCCGATGACGAGGATCTGATCGGACTGCGCCGCGTTCTGTATAGCCTGTCGGCGGTCCTGAGCCTGCACCGGTCCGGGGAGGAGGAACGTCTCATTGCCGTGGTTGGCGAGCACGACGAAACGCCGATTCGCAGAACAGGATGACCCGGCAGGCGTTGACGCCCGTCGCCGCCGACGGCGCTCTCGACGTGGCGCGGGAGCAGGGCCTCAGCTCAGACGAGGTGGCGCAGCGGCAGCTTCGGGGTGAGGTCAACTCGGTGCCAACTGGAACGAGTCGTTCGGTGGTCTCGATTCTCGCCGCCAACCTCTTCACCAGGTTCAACGTGTTGCTCGGCATTCTGCTGGTGGCGATTCTTGTCATCGGGCCGCTTCAGGACGCCCTCTTCGGTCTCGTGTTGATCGTGAACACACCGATTGGCATCGCTCAGGAGCTCCGCGCCAAGCGGACACTCGATCGGCTCGCTGTGCTCACCACCCCTACGGCTCGCGTCATTCGCGATGGTGCGGAGCAGGAGATCCCCGCAACGGCTCTTGTGGTTGGGGATGTCATCGATCTTCAT
>JBAPWO010000274.1:0-1777 GCA_049283735.1 Candidatus Dormiibacterota bacterium | reverse complement strand
GGGCGAGCTGGAGATCACCGACGCGATCCAGCGCATGATCGACACGGGCAAGCGGGTCATGCCCTACGTCATCGAAGGCTGGTGGAAGGATACCGGTCGCCTCGACGACATCCTCGAGGCCAATCGCATGATCCTCGACACGCTCGACGCCCGCTGCGACGGCACCGTGGGTGAGGACGTCCGGCTCCACGGCAAGGTGGTGGTGGAGGAGGGGGCGACGCTGCGCAACTGCGTCGTCCGCGGACCCGCGATCATCGGCAGCGGGACAGTCGTCGACAACGCCTACATCGGCCCGTTCACGTCCATCTACTTCGACTGCGTCGTGCGCAATGCCGAGATCGAGAACAGCATCGTCCTCGAGGGCACGCGGATCCACGACATCGCCGGCAAGATCGACGGGTCGCTCATCGGCAAGGAGTGCGAGGTCTGCAAGTCGCCGGCGCGTCCGACCGCGGTCCGCCTGATGCTCGGCGACCACTCGCGCGTCGAACTCTGACCGCGGTTGTGGTCCGCGAGCCCGCGGCCGGTCGGTCGCATGGTGATCGGCGCTGAAGTATCTCGTGCTCGGCTCGCCCGGACAGCTCGGCGGTGACGTCGTCGACGAGGGCGCGCGCCACGGGTACGACATGGTCGGCCTGAGCCGCGCGGCGTGCGACGTCACCGACGCCGTCGCGGTCAGGGGTGCGATCGACGCGGCGCGGCCGGACGCGGTCATCAACTGCGCGGCGTGGACGCAGGTCGACGCCGCCGAGGATCACGAGGCCGAGGCTGAGGCCGTGAACGCGACCGGCGCCGGCATCGTCGCCGGCGCGTGCGCGGCCGCCGGCATTCGATGCTGTCACGTGAGCACTGACTACGTGTTCGACGGCACCGCGACGTCGCCCATCCCCGAGAACGCGGCGCCCGCGCCGCGCTCGGCGTACGGACGGACCAAATGGCACGGCGAGCTCGCGGTGCGCGAGCGCTGCGCCGACCACCTCATCGTGCGCTCCGGCTGGCTCTACGGCCGCCAGGGTCCGAATTTCGTGCTCACCATGCTCCGCTTCGCCTCCGAAAGCCGGCCGCTTCGGGTCGTCGCCGACCAGCACGGCGCACCGACGTGGACGGGGCACCTCGCGCCGGCGATGCTGCGCCTGCTCGAACTCGGCGCCACCGGTACCTACCACCTCACCAACAGCGGGGCCACCACCTGGTACGACCTGGCAGTCGCGGCCGTCCGGGCGCGCGGTCTGGCCGTCGAGGTCGTCCCGATCACCACCGCGGAGTACCCGACCCTCGCGGCGCGCCCCGCGTATTCGGTGCTCGAGAACCGCGGGTGGCGCGACCTCGGCGAACCGCCGCTGCCGGACTGGCAGGAAGGGCTGCGGGCCTACCTGACGAGCGTCGACGCCCGAGAACCGCGCTGACTCAGTCCTCGGGACGGGGCTCGGTTCGCTTGTCCGCGCTCACGTAGAGCAGGCCACCGAAGAGCCCCGCGTTCTTCAGGAAGTGCACGAGCTGACTGCGCCGATCCTCAGGTGTCACGGCTTTCCAGAATGGATGGCCGACGAATGTGTTGGGGATCAACGTGAGCGCGAGGAGTCGGGCAGACGTTTTCGGCAGGATGCCGAGGGCGAGGGCCGAACCGGCCACCATCATGGTCGCGCCCTGGGCCTTGGCGATCATCGGGTCCTCCGGCACCGGCAGCGCAGCCGCCGCCAGCTTTGCGTAGCGCTCCGAATTTTTGATCATCCCGTAGCCGGAGTAGACAAAGATCCCGGAGATGCAGAGGCGGCCG
>JBAPWO010000273.1:0-1658 GCA_049283735.1 Candidatus Dormiibacterota bacterium | reverse complement strand
CCGGACGCATTCATGATGGCAAGACCATCTCTGGCGTTCTCTGGCTCAGTCAAAAACTGGGGTGTCGAACCAAGCCCAAATAAGGTATTTTTATCAATTTCCTCTCTTGACAGCGTTTCCTCGGTGGCCGGAAAATGGCAGTAATCGGGAGGCATGGAAAGACTGCTTCCGTGCCCCAAGGGGGCGTAAGTGGAACGCTTGAAAGGCACGGTAAAGTGGTTTAACAATGCCAAAGGATATGGATTCATCGGCCGGGAAGATGGGGCAGATGTTTTCGTTCACTATAGCGCAATTACCTCGGAGGGTTACAAGAGCCTGCAGGAGGGTGATCAGGTTGAGTTTGAGATAACTCAAGGGCCAAAAGGCCCGCAGGCTGCTAATGTTACAAAGGCTTCCTAACGCAAAACATTAGGCAGCCGTATGCACTCGCTGTGGCCGCGGGCGTCCTCGCGCGTGTGTCAACCGGGCGATTACAATCGTCCTTTTCGTCGAAACGCTCTCAGCGAATCGATCGCTCCCCGCAATCTGCGACCGGATCCACGAGCAAACATCAGGTCGACAAAGCCCTCCATCTGCCGCATGAACGCTTCGCCATAGCCGTACCACCAAACTTGTTTCAATCGGGGCAGGCGATCTGAGTCCACGTGCTTGATTCGGACCATTTCCTCCAGCCCGAAACGCCCGTGCGTTCGACCCATGCCGCTTGCCTTAACCCCGCCGTGCGGAGCCTCGCTGATGCCGAAGCACGCGACTGCATCGTTGACCATAACGGTCCCAGCCTCGATCCGCCTGGCCAACGTTTCCCCGCGCGCACGGTTCTGTGTCCAAATGCTCGCGGCAAGGCCGTAATCGGAATCGTTAGCCAGGCGGATAGCGTCGTCGTCGCTGTCGAATGGCATTATCGGCAGAACGGGGCCGAACGTTTCCTCGCGCATGATGTGCATTGCGTGGTTAACGTCGGCAAGCACGGTAGGAGCATAAAACTTCGGGCCAAGATGCGGCAGCCGCGAACCGCCAGTGAGCACTCGCGCACCGCGCCTTCGCGCATCTTCGACATGTGCTTCAACGTTCCGCAATTGCTGTTCGTGGATCATCGGCCCGACATCCGTTTGCGGATCGCTCCCGTCGCCCACGCGCACGCGTTTAGTTTTTTGCACGCAAGCTTCGAGGAATGCCTCATACAAACTGCGATGCACGTAGCAGCGCTCAACCGAAAGGCACGCCTGTCCGCAATTCGCAAATGAGGCCCACACCGCGCCGCTCGACGCGACGTCGACGTCCGCGTCGTCGAGTACGAGCATGGGATCTTTTCCACCAAGCTCAAGCACCACCGGAAGCAGTCGTGCTGCAGCAGCCTGTGCAATGCGCTTTCCCGTGCCGACGCTGCCCGTGAAAACGAGTTTGTCGATTCCTGCGTTCAAAAGCGCCGAGCCTGCGCTGCCGTCGCCGATAACCACCTGGAAAACATCTTCAGGCACGCCGGCCTGATGCAGCAAAGACGCCAATTGCAGCGCGTTCAGCGAGGTCAGCTCGGAGGGTTTCAGCACTACCGCATTTCCAGTCACGAGTGCGGACAGCGATTCCGTTGCTGGGATCGAGAAGGGATAATTCCATGGCGATATGATTCCGATGACCCCATGCGGGTCACGCAGGATGCG
>JBAPWO010000272.1:0-1877 GCA_049283735.1 Candidatus Dormiibacterota bacterium | reverse complement strand
TTGGAAATTCCCACCGACGATCCCAGATTCGCCGGCTTCACAAACGCCGGATATTTCAGCTTGCTCTCCACAAGTTTCTGAATTTGTTTTGCTTTAGCCTCCCACTCACTGCGCAAAAACGTAACGTGTTTCACGATCGGCAATCCCGCCGCGCGGAAAAGCGATTTCATAATGTCCTTGTCCATCCCCGCGGCCGAGCCCAGCACGCCCGCGCCCACGTAAGGCATGTCGGCCAACTCAAGCAAGCCTTGGATGGTTCCGTCCTCGCCAAACGTTCCATGCAGCACCGGGAAAATAACATCGACATCAATGGCGCGGTCGGATGCGCGACGAGTCAGCGCGTGCGACGCCGCGTCCGTTTCAAACGGCGCAATTGAACCATGCCGGTGCGGCTCCGGCGGCACCACAACCGATTCTCCCTTAGCCAGAACCGCGGCGCCGGGAGTGGCGTCAGGATCGCCGGCGCGCAGGTGTGTATGGTCTTCAAATTTTCCCTGTAGCAAACGCTCCGCGTCCGCGGCGGTCACCCATCGTCCTTGTTTTGTGATGCCGATGGGCACGACTTCATATTTATTTTTGTCGATGGCGTTGAACACGGACGCGGCCGAGAGCAAAGAGACTTCATGCTCTCCGCTGCGTCCGCCAAAGAGGATGCCGACTCTAATCTTTTTCATGACGTTTCAGTCTGAACGCGCCGCGCTCATGGCGTCAATTGCCGATTGGATTCCGGGGCGGCTCGTTCACAACAAAATCCGAGATGTGTTCCACGTGGAACTGCGAATAATTTCAAATCGCTGATTCTAAAAAGCTTAGCGTTCTTGTCGCGATGCAGGCGTTGGCTTACGGCACCCACGAAAGTAGACTTGGCCGCTAGGGCAATGTGTGGTTACAGAATCTTCTTTCCGAAGGCTGACAACGCTAACTCCACGGCCAGGTCGGCGGTTCGGTTGTGCTCGTCTATTACCGGATTCACTTCGACGATTTCGAAGCTTAGCATTCGGCCGTGGTCGGCGATGATTTCCATCGCCAGATGGGCCTCGCGATAGGTTGCGCCTCCGCGGACCGGCGTGCCTACGCCGGGGGCGTCCTCGGGATCGACCCAGTCCATGTCGAGGGAGACGTGGTAGCCGGCGGTGCCGCGTCCGGCGATGCGCAGAGCTTCTTCCATGACCGTGCGCATGCTGCGCTCGTCGATATCGCGCATGGTGAAGACATGAATTCCGGCGCGGCGAACATGTTCTTTTTCGATGGCGTCGATGTCGCGCACTCCGACGAGAACACAGTTTTCCGGGCTGACTTTAGGAAAAAAATCGAAAATATTGCAGAGCTCTGGCGGGCCTAATCCCATGATTGCGGCCAGCGGCATGCCATGCACGTTTCCGCTGGGAGAGCTGTCGGGGGTGTTGACGTCGGTGTGAGCGTCAATCCAGATGAGGCCGATTTTCTGGTTTTGACGCCGGTAAAATTCGGCGACGCCGGCGACTGTTCCTGCGGCAATAGAATGGTCGCCGCCCAGAGTGATCGGGACTTTGCCTGCTTCCAAAGTTTTCACGATGAGTTCCGCGTGCTTGGTGCAGGTGGCCATGATTTCTTTCAGATATTTTGCATGCGGGTCGCCTTCTTTTTTTTGCTCGGCGATGGCGACGGAGATATTTCCGGCGTCTTCGACTACATGGCCTAAGGCCTCGAGACGCGCTTCGAGGCCCGCGACGCGCACCGCGGACGGACCCATGTCTACTCCACGGCGGGATTGGCCGAGGTCGAGGGGGACACCGATGACGCGAATTTTGCGGCCGGTAATACTGGAGGATGAGGTGATGGTTGTCATAAGTTCAGGTTAATTTACCGCCGAGATCGCCGAGAGCGCCGAGTTTGGA
>JBAPWO010000271.1:0-13167 GCA_049283735.1 Candidatus Dormiibacterota bacterium | reverse complement strand
GTGATGAGCCAAGACACAGCGCCGAGCACGACGACGAAGCCTGCCAGCCACGCTACGAGCTTGGATCGACTTGGGTGGTCCAATTTGCTCATGTGTAGCTTCCTTGGCGCGACTATAACCTGTCGTTTCTTTCCCGAAAAACTGGTCGAGTCACGCGCCCCCATCGCGGGTCGCGATCGTGCGCTGGCATCCGCGAATGCGGTCAGGCGGGCGCGGGTGTCTCGGCTGCGGCTTTCAAATCCATGGCGGTGCGCTCGAACATTGCTCCGAAATCCGGCAGTGACTTTGCGATCAGGGGCAGCAAAAGGCCTTGAAAGACCTCAGCGATCGTGATCTCTGTCGAGCCATGCGCCTCTGGAGTGAGTCGATATGTCCGCTCGCTCACAAGCAGGGGCCACCGATTCAGGCGCCACACCATCGACTTCGGCTCGTCGAAGGCGACGACTTTCGGGCTGAAGGTCTGACGTTGCGCTTCGGGCACTTTGAACGAGACGCGTTCGCCAAATGCGATCTCACCTTCGATGCTCGTCAAGGTCGAGTTCCATTTCGACTGCGCGCGGATATCGGTCAGAAGCTTCCACACGGTCATGGTCGGTGCTTCGATCGACGTCGTGACGGCGAATGCGAGTCGGAACGTCGTTCGCGTTGTGGTTGCTTTTGCGTCCTGGGACTCAAGCGCCATCGCGGTCGCTATGAGGCTTGCTTACGCTGGTTCGGCTCGGCAAGCGTCAGGGTGGCTCCAAGGCCATCCCGAAACCACCGAACGGATCGGTCCAGATCGGAAACATTGATACTGCAGACCTGAGTGCCCCCGTATTCGATCTTGCTCACCGGCTCCTCCCTTATCGTTGGCCGCGGTCCGAGCATCTTACCATCGGTTAGATGACAGTCAAGCCCCCTGTCCGCCCCTATCACCACGGGGGTTTGAAGGTGGCATTAGTGGACGCCGTCGAACAGGTCGTTCGGGAACGTGGCGTCGGCCACGTCTCACTGCGGGCTGTGGCTCGCCAGCTCGGGGTCACGCACGCCGCCTCTGCCCACCACTTCGAGAACAAAGCCGGCCTCCTGACCGCCTACGCGACCCAGGGCTACCTGCAGCTGGCGGGCGCGGTGTTGGCGGCGATCGACCAGGCGCAACCCGTCGATGGTCCTTCCGTCCTCGAAGCCGTCGGTCGCGGCTACGTCAGGTTCGCACTCGCCAATCCGGGCCGGTTCGAGGTCATGTTTCGGCTCGATATCCTGAATGTCGACGATCCGGACTTCGCCGCAGCCAGCGACGCCGCCTACTCGCTGCTTGTCAGCACCATCGCTCGATGCCAGTCAGAGGGTTTCCTGGGAAGCAACGACCCTGAGGTCGTTGCGGTCTCGGCGTGGTCGATGGTTCACGGTCTGGCCGCGCTGTGGATCAGTGGCCGGCTGGGCGAGCGGATTCGTGAGAAGGATCCCAATCGCCTTGCCGAGCGAGTGTCGCGACTCTACGTCGACGCCGTTCTCCGCAGGATAGCTCCCTAGCTGGCGCTCACTGTCGCAGCCTGCTCGGAGCAAGCATCCGAGCAACGTCGGCTTCCGCTGCGCTCGTGAGCGCCCCCTGCCGCAAGCGTCGCCGGACAGCTGTCGCAGCGGCCACCGCCGCTCTGCTGGGGGACATGGGCTTTGTGTTCATGCGCCACTCGCGCCGTGCATTCACGCGGTAGAAGCGGAGGAACTGTGCGACGAGCGCAAAGGTGTCGTTGAGCCACGCGTGGGAGCGCGGGCCGTGGTACGCGTAAAATCCAACCCCCCAATTCAGACCAGCGCAGTTGAGATGGGATAGGGCGGAGATGTCGCCGAAGGACCCCTCCCCCGGCGTCCCGCCCGCGGCCTTGACACTTCGCCGCAGCTCTGGCGTGTCGTACTGGTACATGACAACGTCGCGGCCACCACGATCGAAACTGATCATCCAGTTGTAGTGCTTGTCCGTGCGGAAGTCGGCAGCCGTGGTGAGGCCAACCTCTTCATCGGTCGTAAGGAGCCAGTCACAGCCAATGTCCAGCTTGGGCAGCAGTTCCAATATGACGTACACACCAAGGCGATCGTCAAGAGCGCCGGAGAGTGCGAGCAGTCCTCCGGCCGTCTCGATCACAGAACAGCCGGCATTGGGCCAGATATGGTCCACGTGAGCTACAGCAAGGATCTGGCTGCCATTGTCCTTGTGATAGTAGAAGCGATTCCTGTACCTGCTCCCACCTAAGCTCCTCTCTTTCAGAGGGTATCTGGTCGCGTAGGCACTGAAGTCCTGCTGCTCACAGATGCGCTGCAGATCGGTCGGGGCGAATGCGGCGCTCAAGCGCGCCGGCAGTGTGCTCATGCTGCCCTCCTTCAGTGGTGCGGACGGGGTTGGCCGTACGCCCTCGCGCGCCCCCGATCTGAGAGATTAGCCGAGGTGCTCAGATACCTCGTCAGTCGCGTTCTCCAGGCGGCACTGGTGGTCGTCGGTGTGGCGACGGTCGTATTCATCCTCGAACACCTCCTGCCCGGCGACCAGGGCCACATCATGCTCGGGCCGCGTGTGGGCCCTGCTCAGTGGGCGATCTACGACCACCAGAACGGACTCGACGAGCCGATTCCGGTCCAGTACCTCGCCTTTCTCGGCAATCTCATGCACGGAAGAATCGCCTTCACCCCTCCCGGCTTCGCCGACCAGATCAATCCCATCGAGGGTCTGCCGGTCGACCTTGATCTCAGGTCGCTGGTCATGGGGCCCATGATCAACTCTCTCATCCTCACCGGCCTCTCGACGCTGCTCGTGGTGGCAGGCACGGTACCCATCGCCCTCTACGAGGCGGCGAGACGGCGACGCCGAGGAGCGCACCTCTCGAACATCACCTCGATGACGCTGTACTCGATTCCCCCGTTTCTTCTCGGCACCCTGCTCATCCTCATGCTCTCGAGCGACCTGCACTGGCTCAATCTGAATGCGCCCGACTGGACCACCGGCGATGTTCTCGCCGACCCGGCGGCACTGATCCTTCCCACGCTTACCTTGGCGATAGGAACGGTCGCGCTGTTCAGCCGGTACCTCCGCGCGTCGACGGTGGAGGAACTGGCGAAGGATTACATCACGACGGCACGAGCCAAGGGCGCATCGCGATCGCGAGTCAGCCTGCGCCACGCGCTGCCCAACGCGTCGCTGCCGATCATTACGCTGCTGGGAACGCGCCTGCCGCAGATATTCGGTGCGCAGCTCATCGTCGAAGTACTCTTCGGATATCCCGGGTTGGGCACGACCCTCTGGAACGCCGCGATGAACAGGGACTTCTACACGATGCTCGGCGCGATCCTGATCGGAGGCGTGCTGACGGTCGTCGGGTCACTGATCACCGATCTCGTCTACGCGTGCGTCGATCCGCGGATCCGCTACGTCCGCGCGCGAGAGGGGTGATCGCGAGCGAGCTGTTCAGGATCCACTGGTTGCCGCGCGGCATCTTCCTGCTGCACTCGGTATAGGGTGATCTGGCTATGACAGGTGGACGCGCTTGTCGCTGAGGCCGCTCTCGGCGTACGAGGCCGGACCATACCGACCCCGACGAAAGGCCATTGCAGCGCTCCTCGTCGTCGCGGCCGTCTATGTGGGTTCAATGCTCCTGCAGTGGGTAGCAGTGATCAGCTCGACGGGCACTTACGAGATTGTCGATGGCCTACAGCAAGCGAACTGGATCCTCGTGGGCGCCGTAGCGATTGTCGGCGTGGCTGTGGCGCTCGTGCGCGCACCGCCCGGAGGACTCATACGGTTTTCACTGGTCGCGCTCGACTTTGCTTTCACCCTGGGGATGTATATCGAGTACATCGACAATCTTGGTCGCGCGGATTCTCTGACCGTGAAGCCATACCTCGGTCCGGGATTCTTCCTGGCTCTTGGAGCCACCGCGCTGCTGATCGCTACAAGCGTGTTCGCGTGGCGTGAACCCGGCGACTGAAGGGACCAGCGCCGCCCGAGACGTCTCCAGGCGATCCTTCTCGTCAGCAGTGACTCGAAGTGGCTACGCGACGACTTCGCCGCGCGACGGGGCTCGATCCGCTTCGATGCGACTCGGTTGCTGTGCTTCCTCGAAGAACGTGCCCTTGCGGAGAACCCTGTCGAGCCATGCTCCAGCCATCACCGACGTGAGCAGCGCCAACAGCACCAGGTCGACATAGAACTTCTGAGAAATGATGTGCGCGTCGAAGGCCACCGAGGCCATGACAATCGCCGGTCCCCCGCGAGCATTCAGCGCCATCGCCAGGTTGATCGAACTCTCACGCCCCTCGCCCGCCACGCGTGCACCGGCGTACACGCTGAGCGCCTTGACGGCGCACGCATAGACAAGGAAGGCGGCAAAGAACGGGATGTCGAACTGGTGGATGAGGTCGAGCTTCAGGCCCACGATCGCGAAGTAGATGGGAATGAAGAACGCAAACGAGAAGCTCTGAATGCTTGCCTGAGCGCGGACGGCATCGATCGAGACAGTTCCACCCTCTTCCTCGCCGGCCGAGAGCGTCCCGGCCAGAATCCCAGCGACAAACGCCCCGAAGATGGGTGAGATACCGAAGAACAGGGCGATGCTCGTCATCACCAGCATGAAGACGATCTGGAAGGCCAAGGCATTGCTGCGTCCGAGGAAGTTGAAGCGAAGCGCGCCCATCTTCTCGACGAGAGAGCGACCGAAGGCAAGCGGGAGCCCGAAGATGGCAATCGATACGATCACGTAGTAGGCATCGGAGAGGACCGAGCCAGGGTGGATCGAGAGCAGGCTCGGGAGAGCGAAGCGATCGGTAGCGGGGGTCGCGACGAGGCCGACCGCGATGCTGAGCAGGACGTAGAGGACCACATCGTCAATGAGTGCGACGGTGAGCACCATGCGTGCAAACGCGGTTCGCATCAAACCGAGATCGGCGAGAATCCGTGAGATCACCGGGATGCTGGTGACGGCGATACCGCACGAGAAGACGATGAGCAGCGACGTGTGGTTCGCTGCAGAACCGATCAAGCCTCCCGGATTGAGAACCAGCAGGAAGCCAGCGCCGGCGGCGAACGGAATGAGGTTGCCGATCAGCGCGATCAGCGACGTCGTCCGCCCCTCTCCGCGACGCCGATGGGACCGTAACGTTGCCCCGGCGCAATACATCAGGAGCAACTGCCCCAGCTGGTAGGTCGCCCCAAGCACCGCGGTTGTTGACGCCGTCCCGGCGATGATCTGATGCGAGAGATCGGGACGCAGCAGTCCGAGCAATGTGGGGCCAAGGGCCAGTCCCGCAATGATCTCGCCCGCCACCCGCGGCTGGCGCAGCTTTACAAAGAGGAAGCCGACGGAGTGGACTGCGACCAGCAGGACGCTGAGCGTCAGCAGTAGATGCAGCGTCTCGCCGTTGCTGAAGCTCAAGCTCACGCCGATCGCGCCGGACCCAAGGTCATGCCGCTGAACACCGGGCTCATGGTGCCTCCCCCACGCTGTCCCCTCCCCGCTCGTGACTATCTTACAGAACGAGCCAATCGCGTCAGACTACCAGAGGAGTCCGCCGCCTCGCAACCCGCTGTGTTGGGACAGTAGCCGACCACCGGAAGCTCGCATCGGCCACGACCAGAACCCAATGCGTAGCGCGTGGCCCCGCGGATCTTCTATGTGCCTTCGGCCTCAAGCAGCGCCTTCAAGTTCTCCGTCGCGGTTTCGAACTGTTTCTTGGTCAGGCGCACGATTACCGGCTCGGCGAGCTTGACAAAGCCCCGGCTCTCGCCTCGATAAATGGTTTCGAGCCTGGTTCCACCCTCGACCGAACTCAGCGTGTTTTCGATTTCGAGGTGGAAAGGACCGGAGATCGTCTTGGTGCTGAACCGCTGGTTGGGAGTGTAGTCGGTGCATTCCGAGACCGATTCGAAACGGCGTCCCAGGAACTTTCCGACATACAGAAGGGTGGTGCCCACGCCGAGCGGTCCATCGCTCGTCTTTCGCGCCTCCGTCACCTGGGGGTTCCAGTCAGCAGCCTTGTCGGTGTCTACGAGAAAGGCAAAGACCTGATCAATTGGCCGGTGAATGATAGTCACGATGTCGAACTCGTTCATGGTCACCTCTGTCTCAGCGGCGTCGTGCATCAAAGTGCAAGCCCGATGCCGGCGGAGGCGGCGGCGAGCCGGTTGTCGAACGTCAGGACGCGGACCTCGGGCAGCTCGCGGGTGAGGGTGACCACCGTGGCCAGGTGCCAGAGGTCGGCGCCGCGAAGCGGCCATCGCGAGGCGAGATCATCGATGCTGGCCCAGTCCGGCTGCAGGAGCAGCCGCCGCCATATCCCGTCGCGGAGGAGTTCCCGCGATGCATCCGCAAGGACCGCCGGCAACGCGCGGTTGCGCTCCAGGCGCGCGATCACCGCGACCACCTCGGCGTACGCGAGCGTCGACATCAGATGGGTCACCGCACGCCGTGCCACAGCACTCGCCCGCGCGCTGTGGCTATCACGGACGAGCACCGACAGCACTGCTGACGCATCCCAGTAGATCACTGGCGCGGCGGCCTCAGGCACCGCGGTCTTCTTGCAGCGCTCGCTGCGCGTCGGCCTGGATCCGCAGCGGCGGCGGGATCCGGCCAGGGCGACCTTTCGCTGGTTCGATCCATCCCCAGCTCTCCAGCCGGCCGAGACGCTGGTCCACGGGTGACCTCGTGTCACGCACGGGGGAGAGTTTGGCAACCGGGCGACCGCGGTCCGTGATGATCCACTCAGCGCCCTGCTCGGCTTCGCTGACCAGGCGGCTGAGCTGCGCCTTGGCTTCGCGGATGCCGATCGTCGTGCTCTTCATGATGTGGTCATTGTAGTCTCTTCGCGGGAGGCCTACGTCAGTCAAGCAAACTGCAAGTGTCGCGTGACCGTACGTCCACGACACGTCCGTCAGACGTCCACCGGCCTGGCGGGAAGGGGGGGATTCGAACCCCCGGAGGGACTTAAGATCCCTCACCCGCTTAGCAGGCGGGCGCTTTCAGCCTCTCAGCCACCTCCCCAGGCCGGGGCCAGTATATGTCGTGTCCGGCTCGCGACCATCCGAATTACCGCCGCTCGTAGAGTGATGGGGTGGTCCACGCGCGGAGGGGGACTGCCGCGATCGTCGCCCTCGGAATGAGCGCTGTCGCCTTGGCGACGGCTCCCGTCACGGCCGACGCCGCGATGTTCCGGCTCCCGGTCGGCGCGCAACGCATGCAGATGCCTCTCGACTGCGAAGCCGCCTCGCTGACCATCGCCCTGGAGTCGATCGGTGTGCGCACGACCCAGCGATACGTGCAGGGTCACTTTCCCACCGATACGCGCAGCCCAGTGCTCGGCACCGACGGCCTCCCAGCGCAATGGGGCGACCCGTACACAAGCTTCGTCGGACACGTGATGGGTTCCGAGCCCGGCAGCAATCCGCACTGGGCCCAATATGCCGGCTGGGGAGTGTACGCGCCGGTCGTCGCGCGCGTCGCGCAGTCGTTCGGCGTGCCAGTGGCCCCACAGCTCACCGGGTGGAATCCTCAGGCGCTCTACGCCGCCATTCAGGCCGGTCACCCGGTCCTCGTCTGGACGACGGTCGACTACTCGTCGCAGACGGCCCGCACCTGGAAAGCGTGGGATGGCCGGGCAGTGCCGTGGACCGAGGCCGGCCACGTCGTCGTGCTCATGGGCGTGAACCGAACGGCCGGCACGCTCGAGTTCAGCGACCCTCTGACCGGCTCCTACAACGGCACGACCATGGCTCAGTTCGCCCGAACCTTCACTATCTACGGCGACATGGCCATCGTCATCGAGCGTATCGCGCGTGCGAGCGCACCTCACGTCGGCGTGCGGCACGCGATAGCGACGACCCACCACGCTGCCCCGGCCACGCCGGTCCCGACTCCGCGCCTCGCGCCCTGGGTCCCGATCCACCACGTCCGTACGCCTAGCACGTTCAACGCGGAAGGCAGCGCCGGTACCTCCGCGCGCCTCGGTCTGCTGACGGGCCTGACCGGAGCAGCGCCGCACAGTTCTGGCGGGAGGCCTCCGCTGGTCGCGGCCGGAGCATTTGTTGTCGTCGCAGCCGGCGTGGTGCTTGCTGTGCTCATGCGCAGGCGGCGGCTTCGATGCGCTGGGTGACGTTCACCAAGTCGAAGCACTCTCCCGAGCGCATCGGCCTGCTCGTCGACGGGCGGATCCACGCGTCAGGTGCCGGGACCACGTTGCTGAGCCTCCTCGGCGACGACGGCACGCTGCTCTCCGCGGAGGGCGATGAACTGCGCAGAGATCCACATGACGTGTTCGAGCTCGACGCTGTCCAGGTGCTCGCGCCGATTCCCAAGCCGCCGACGTTTCGGGACTTCTACGCATTCGAACAGCACGTGCGCACCGCACGCCGGCGACGCGGCCTGGAGATGGACCCCGACTGGTACGAGCTGCCGGTCTTCTACTTCAGCAATCCCTACGCGGTGGGCGGTCCTGACGTTGACGTCGCGATGCCGCCGGGCTGTGCGGAGATGGACTACGAGCTGGAAGTCGCGGCAGTGGTGGGCATGGGCGGCGCCGACCTCGATCCCGATGAGGCGCAGCGCAGCATTGCCGGCTATTGCGTGATGAACGATTGGAGCGCGCGCGACATCCAGCGACGCGAGATGAAGCTGAGCATGGGCCCGGTCAAGGGCAAGGACTTTGCGACCTCGATCGGACCCGTGTTTGTCACGCCGGATGAGCTCGAGGACACGCGGCGCGACAAGAGCTACGACCTCGAGATGACCGCGTCCGTGAACGGCGTCGAGTATTCACGCGCGTCACTCGCGGATATCTTCTGGAGCTTCGGCGAGATGATCGCGTATGCGTCGCGCGGTACCCGGGTCGAGCCGGGAGACGTGATCGGTTCGGGCACGTGCGGAACCGGTTGTATCCTCGAGCTGTCCCTGGTGCACGGCAGCGATCGATATCCATGGTTGCAGCCGGGCGACGTCGTCGAGCTCAGCGTCGAACGGCTGGGAAACCTTCGCAATCGCGTGGTCGCGGGCGCGCCGTTGCAGCCGCTGCGATGAGCACAACCGACGGGTACCTCGCGCGCCTCGACGCGGTCGAGGCCCGGCTCGCGGCCGCGGCAGCGACGGAGCCGCCCCCCGGAGCGCTGACCGGTGCGGATCCGGACAGTGGCGAGCGATGGGACCGCGGCCAGGTCTGGGCGCATCTCGCGGAGTTCATCCCGTACTGGATCGTCCAGGCAGGGCCGGTCCTGCAGCGTCAGCTGTCGGAAGCCCCCGTGCCGTTCGGACGGACCAAGGGCGACCCGGAGCGTATCGGTGCAATCGAGCGCGATCGGCGTGAGCCGGTGTCCGTGCTCTGGGCGAGCGCGCGCGCCGACATCGCGAGTCTTCGCGCTTTTCTTGGAAGCATCGAACCGAATCAGTGGAAGGTCCGTGGACTGCACCCGACACTCGGAGAGATGACCGTCGACGAATTGGTCGAGATGTTCCTCGTCGGTCATCTCGAGCAGCACGCCGATCAACTCGAGAGGATGGGCAGCGACTCGGCCTAACGGTGCTTCCTGTGCCGGTGTCGTCGAGGTGGCACCGCAGGAGTAGCGCTCGGCTCGGGCGACGGGGGTGGAGCATCGACCAGGCCTGCAGCTTCGAGTGCGCCGGGCTCGTCCATCCAGCTTCGAGCCCGGACGCGCGGCTGGCGGAACATGCGAGTCAGGCGTCGGTCGGCGCTGCGGCGAAACTCTTCCGCCTCGCTGACAATGAAGGTTGGGAGATATGGGGCCTCGTCCCCGCCTGGCCCGGTCGGCCCGAGTCCCTCTGGATAAGGCCGGTTGGTCCCGATTGCGGGTTCTTTGTTCGGCTCGCCTCTCAAGCCGTACCAGAAGAGCAGTAGCAGGAACGCCAGGATGCAACCGATGAAGATGATCAGTGCAAGCACGCGGTTCATGGTCGGCGTCCGGAGCCCGTTCGTCAACGAGACGATTCAACCGGGTGCGCTGCGCGCCTCGCTCGCGGAGGAGGATGCCGCCTAAACTGGCATGAGCCCACGCGGAGGGATGCCGGAGCGGTTGATCGGAGCGGTCTTGAAAACCGCAGGGGCCGCCAAGCCCCCGGGGGTTCGAATCCCTCTCCCTCCGCCACAAACCCTTATAGAATAAGGGTTTCAGCCATCAATAGGCCGCGCAGCTAGTCTGTAAATCCTACCTCGGCTACCCAGCGTACCCCAGTTGTACCCCAGTTTCAGGTATGCTCCGGACCATGACTGCCACGCGACGCGGCAACCTTGAAGGGAGCATCCGCCAGCGGTCCACCGGTCTCTGGGAGGCCCGCGTTGCAGTCGGGACAAATCCGGACGGGACCAACCGCCGCCAGTCCTTCTACGGCCGCACGCGCAAGGAGGTCCTTGAAAAGCTTCAGGACAGTCTGACGGCACAACGCCGCGGCATCCCTTCCCCAGGCGGGTCCAAGACCGTAGCTGCCTTCCTTAGCGAGTGGCTTCAAGAAGTGGAGCGGTCGCTGGCCCCCAAGACCTTTCGCCGTTACCGGGAGCTCATCGAGCAGCACATCGTGCCGGAGGTCGGACGCATCAAGCTCGGCAAGCTCACCCCGCACGACGTGACGATGATGATGCGGCGCAAGCAAGACATGGGCCTGGCCCCCCGCACCATCCATCACATGCGTGCCGTCCTGCGGCGTGCTCTCAACGTGGGCATACGACGTGGCGAGCTGCACCGCAACGCCGCCGGCCTCGCCGAGCCGGTAAAGGTCGCGGACCACGACGTCGCGCTCATGCCTCCAGGTGAGGCCCAGGACATCCTCGCGGTGTTCCGCGATCATCCCCTCGAACCGATCGTCGCGCTCGCTCTCTGGACCGGGTTGCGGCAGGGCGAGATCCTCGGACTCCGATGGCGCGACGTCGACGTGGAACGGCGGACGATTACCGTCGCCGGTTCGCTCCAGCGTCTCGGGGGTGAGTGGTGGTTGCTTCCACCGAAGACACGACGATCGGCGCGAACAATCGCGATGCCGGCGCCGCTCGCTCCCGTGCTCACTGCCCATCGCGATCGACAGAACCAGCAGAGACTTCGGCTCGGACTGGCGTGGCATGAGGAGATCCCCGACTTGGTGTTTACGACTGCGATTGGGACACCGTTGACTGGGACGACCGTGACCAATCGGTTCCAGTGGACGCTGAAATCCAAGGATCTACCCGTCCGTCGCTTTCACGATCTGCGCCACGGCTGCGCGACGCTGCTGCTTGCCAGTGGCGTCGACCTCAAGACGGTCTCAGCAATCCTCGGACACAGTACGATCGCGATTACGGCCAACACGTATGCGGGTGTCCTCCACTCGCTCCATGCGGATGCGGCTGACCGCATCACGCGCCTGCTCGCGCCAGCGACCGCGTGAACGTTTCAGAGATCACCGCCGCACCGCCGCGTTAGCGCGACCCGAAGCCGTTGCCCGAGGACACCTGGTCTACGGACGTGCAGTGCTCCTCGATCCAGCGGTGGAGGCCATCTCGAGGCACTCTTACGGCGCGCCCCACCCTAATCACCGGGATCTCCCCAGAGCGGAGCAATGCGTACGTCCGGGTGCGGCCGAGCCGAAGTGCGACCGCCACGTCGCGCACCGTCAGTAGCATCGACATCGGTGCCGGCAAATACGTGACGTTGGCCTGCGTGTGGGCGCCAAACTCAGCCGCGGGCGCGACCAAGGGCAGTGGGGTAGCGGAGTTGGCTTGAGAGCGAGTACGCCCACCTCGGCGACCTTCCGAAGCCGCCGGAATGGGTGGGGCTTCCGCGGGGAAACTGAGCTGCCGCGACATGATCACCGACGACTCCATCGAGCGACACTCCGCACTCTTGCAACGCGAGGAGTCGTCACGTGCGCGCGGCGCCCAGCTATTGGACCTTCGTGCATCGGCCCCCCGGACCGCGACCAGATCTGCAGCATGCTCTGAGCATGCCAGGTTTTCGCTCACAGACTGCTTACATTTTCGCGGGTCCAATGTAGCCCGATTCCGTGGCGATTGGATCCGCCTGGTGCGTGCATCATGACGGCATGCGTCCGTGCTGCCGCCGCGTATGCGCTCTCAGTCACGTCGCGAGGGTCGCGAGTCTCGCGTCTTTCGCAGGCTTCACTATTCTAGCGGACATCGCGAATCAGACGCATCGCGCGCATGCCGCTTGGCACGCGGAGTACGCGCAGTCGGCGTTCTAGGCTGATCAAGTGGATTGCGCGCGTCTCGCTCTCATCGCGAAGGACTCGCGTTCAGCGAAGTTCGCGTCATCCGCGAACGCCGCGAGCCCCGCGACGGGGAAAGGCCACTGCGACGGCCGATGATCTCCAGTGTCGGACGCTTCGGCATCGCCTCGGGCTTCCTCGACATCACCTCTCAGAGTTCCACCAACCGGCTATCGCCTCTCCAGCTCCGACAAACGCACCTGCATCACACCTCTTGTCACCGCCTTCACTACCTCGCGCACAGGCATCGTCCACCCCAAACCGCACACGGTTGCATCGCTGATTTCGCCCAGATCAAACGTTCCGAGAATGTAGGCGCTCTGTAGGCGTTTTCTCCCTACGCTGAAGCCCGTGCCGCACAGGTTTCCGCGATGATCTCGATCGGCAAACTCACCAGCGTCGAGCAGGCGGTGCGGTACCTGCGCGAGGCGGTTTCGCAGCAGCAGATCGAGTACTACACCGCCCGGGGTGAGTCGCCCGGTCGGTGGGCCGGGCCCGGCGCAGAGGCGCTAGAGCTGCGTGGCGAGGTGACCGACACCGACTTTGCGGCCGTGCTCGCCGGCACACATCCGCGCACGGGTGAGGACCTCGGCAAACACTGGCGGCGGCAGACGGTCGTTGCCTTCGACGTGACGGTGTCAGCACCCAAGGACGTGAGCATCCTCTACGCGCTCGGTGACGAGCGCACTCGGTCCACCATCCTGCGAATCCACGGCGATGGAGTACAGGCCGCCGCCGAGTATCTCCAGGAGAACGCCGGCTGGGCGCGCCAGTACAACCCGGAGACCAAGACCGCTGAGTCGGTTCGGGCGAAGCTGGTCGTGCCCGAGTTCGTGCATCGCACGGCCCGGCCGGTCACCGATCCGACCACCGGGACGGTCACCGTCGACCCGCAGCTGCACACCCACATCACCGTCCCCACATGGGTGCAGCGGCCCGACGGGAGCTG
>JBAPWO010000270.1:0-9306 GCA_049283735.1 Candidatus Dormiibacterota bacterium | reverse complement strand
GCATTCGCGCAAGCCAGTAGACGGCGGCATCCGGGTCGCTGCCGCGGACCGATTTGATGAAGGCGGAGATCAGCCAGTAGTGCTGATCGCCGGCGCGGTCATAGAGGAGCGCGGGATTCTGCAATGCACCCTCGATATCAGCGACAGTCACCCGAACGTCCCCTGCGGGGTCCCGCACACCGGCCTGGACGGCCAGCTCGAGCGAGTTGAGCGCGATGCGCGCGTCGCCGCCGCACAGCGTCACCAGACGGTCGACCGCGTCTGGATCGACGGCCACGTGCTGGGCGCCGAGGCCCCGTTCGGTATCGGCGAGCGCGCGTGCGATGAGGCTGCGGAGATCTTCCGCGTCGAGCGCTTCGAGGCGGATCACCCTGCTTCGCGACAGCAGCGCCGCGTTGACCTCGAAGGACGGATTCTCGGTGGTGGCGCCGAGCAGCGTGACGGTCGCGTTCTCGACATGGGGCAGCACCGCGTCCTGCTGGCCCTTGTTGAACCGGTGGATCTCGTCGATGAAGAGAACTGTCCTTCTCCCCGTCCGCAGCCGCTCGCGCGCCCGCTCGACCACCTTGCGCAGGTCGGCGACCCCGGCGCTGGTCGCGCTCACCGCCTCGAAGGTGGCGTTGGTCGCGCCCGCGATCAGCGCGGCGAGGGTCGTCTTGCCGCTTCCGGGTGGCCCCCAGAGGATGAGGGACGGAACCTCACCGGCATCCACGGCCCGGCGGAGCACCGTCCCCGCGCCGATCGCGCGGTGCTGTCCGACGAACTCGTCGAACGTCCGCGGACGCATTCGGGTCGCGAGAGGCACGTGACGGCTGCTATCGCCCGGCTCTGTTGGGATCGCGGGGTCTGCGCCGAAGAGCGAGCTCTGTCCCGCCACCGATGAGGGTCCGTTCAGCTGCTGGACGGGGGCACGGTGACGACCGTCGGCGGCTCGAGCCCGGGCGCGTCGCCCAGAACGCTGCGGAGCACCTGCGCCGCACCCAGCAATCCGGACGTCTCGGCGGGGACGACCAGTTTCGCGTTCGGGCTCTCGGCGAACTTCGTCAAGGTGTCGAGCTGCAGGATCGCGACCAGGGTCGGGTCCGGCGCCGCCGCCTTGATCGATCCGTACACGGTCGAGATCGCCTGAGCACGGCCCTCGGCTTCGAGGATCGCCGCCTGCCGGTTGCCTTCTGCGCGAAGGATGGCGGCCTGCCGCTCGCCCTCCGCCTGCTTGATCGCCGCCTGCCGGTTGCCGTCGGCGATGTTGACCGCCGACTGCTGCTGCCCTTCCGACTGCAGGATCCGCGCGCGCTTCTCCTGGTCCGCCTGCTTCTGCAGCGCCATCGCCTGGAGGATCTGCACCGGCGGGGAGATGTCGACGATCTCGATGCGGTTGATCCGGATCCCCCACTTGTCGGTGACCTGCTCCATCTGCTGCTGCATCGCCGCGTTGATCTGCTCGCGCGACGAGAGGGCCTCGTCGAGGCTGACGTTGCCGAACGCGTTACGAAGTGTGGTACGCGCCTGCTGGTCGATCGCCACGAGGTAATCGGAGACGTTGAACAGGGCAGCCCGTGGCTCGATCACCTGGCTGAAGATGGTCGCGTTGACCGCCACGGCGACGTTGTCTCGGGTGATCACGTCCTGGCGATCACCGGTGCGCGGGGTCTCGCGCATGTCGACCCGGAGCAGCTTGTCGATGAACGGCGTGATGATTGTCAGTCCGGCTTGGGATTCCCGTCGAAACCGTCCAAAACGTGTGACCACACCGGCGAATCCCTGGGGGACGACTCGCACGGCGCCGCCGATGAGGATCGCCACCACGATGAGCAGGACGACGACGATGATCGCGGTCACCAGGCCACTGTTGTCCACTGAGTCAGCCTCCCTTGGGGGGCGCGACCACAAGGGTGGTGCCGCGCACTTCGACAACGGTAACCTGCTGATGCGCGGGAACGCCGCCGGGATTGGTCGTGACCGCAAGCCAGCGTTCATTGAAGAGCCGGGCATGGCCCGGATGGTTCTCGTCGCCGACGGGCTCGAGGGTCAGCGCCGGCTGCCCGATCAGGTTGTCCGATGAACCGGGCATGGCCAGCTTGGGGCCGAGATGACGGGCCGAGATGCGAGCGAGCGTGGGTCGCACCGCCATCGTGCCGATGATCGCGACGGCGGCACCGACGACAGCCTGCAGCCACACCTGGGTGGGGAACAGCGCGACCACCGTCGCGGCGAACGCGCCGAGTGCGAGGAAGAGCGCGTAGAACGCCTGGGTGTGGACCTCCATGCCCACGAGGGCCAGGCCGGCGATGAGCCAGACCACCCACATCCAGGACAACATGGAGCGAGTGTACCCGCCCAAGGAAACAGCTACACAAACAAAGGGTTCATCCGCCGCTTCGCCTCACTCGGTAGACTGGGATCGAGCCCGGCACGCCGCCGGTTCCGTTCCGATCCATTGCGAAGGAGTACCAACCATGCCGTCGACTCCGGCCGAAATCTTCAGCGAGATCAATTCCCGCATCACCGCCGATCCCGCCAAGACCGCTGGGATGAATGCCATCTACGCCTTCGACCTCGGCGGTGAGTCGCCCGGCCAGTACCACATCTCGCTCAAGGACGGCAGCGCTGACGTCGGCGAGGGAGCGCCCGAGAACCCCAACATCACCATCACCATGAAGTCCGAGGATTTCGTCGACCTGGCCACTGGGAAGCTCGACGGAACCATGGCGTTCATGAGCGGGAAGATCAAGATCAAGGGCGACATGGGGCTGGCGATGAAGCTCCAGTCGGTGCTCCGCTAAGCACCACGGTGTCGCGCACGGTGGCCGATCTCCGACCGGTGCGCTTCGACTACGACGAGCAGCATCGATCGTTGCTGATCGAGTGGTCCGACGGCGCCGCCCACCACATTCCCTTCGCGGTGCTCCGCCGGGCCTGCCCCTGCGCTGCGTGCAAAGGCGAGCCCGGATATCGGGGCAGGTTCAGCTCGGACCCGCTGCTGCACCCTGGCGAGGATGAGCTTGCGGACATCTCGCTGGTCGGCGCATACGGCCTGAACGCGGTCTGGGCCGACGGGCACAACACCGGGATCTACACGTACCAACGGCTCCGCGAGCTGGGCGACGCGTCGGCGTAGAGTTCGCCGCGATGACCGCCGAAGCAACCCAGGCGACCGCTCCGGAACTGCTCCAGTCGGTGACCGACGGGGTGCTCACGCTCACGCTCAACCGCCCGGAGGTGCTCAACGCGATCACCCCCGCGCTCCTCGACGAGGTCACCGAGTCCCTGCGAGACGCTGCTGCAGGACGGACTGTTCGCGCGGTGATCATCACCGGCGCGGGACGCGGCTTCTGCAGCGGTCAGGACCTGCGCGCCGCCGCGAGCGAGGGCGGGCTCGACGTGGGCGCGGTGCTCCGTGACCACTACACACCGGCGATCCGGGCGATCCGGTCGATGGACCAACCGGTGATCGCGGCCGTCAATGGCGTCGCCGCCGGCGCGGGCTTCTCCCTCGCGCTGACGTGCGACCTCCGCATCGCCGCCGAGTCGGCCACCTTCGTTCAGGCCTTCGTGCGCATCGGCCTCATCCCCGACCTGGCCAGCACCTACTTTCTTCCGCGCCTGATCGGCCCGGCGCGCGCCGCCGAGTTGACCATGCTCGGAGACACGGTCGATGCCGCTCGCGCGCTCGAGCTCGGCATCGTCAACCGCGTCGTCCCCGACGCCGAGCTGGCGCCGGTGGCGGCCGAGCTGGCGGGCCGCCTGGCTCGCGGGCCCCGCTCGATCGGGCTCACCAAACGGGCGCTCGAGGTTTCGCACGAGAATGATCTCGAGGCTCAGCTCGCCGTCGAGGAGCGCCTCCAGACCGAGGCCACGACCACCCGCGATTTCGCAGAGGGCGTGAGCGCGTTTCTCGAAAAGCGCCGGGCAAACTTCACCGGCTCGTAGGCGCATTCAGATGCTCGATGTCATCGACAAGCTCACCGGTCTGCTTGGACCGGCGAGGGTGCTGACCGGCGCCGACGTGAGCCGGGACGACTGGCACGACGAGTCGCTGGTCGCGGACTGGCACGCACCGGACGCGGTGGTCCTCCCCCACTCCGCTGCGGAGATTGCCGAGATCATCAGGATTGCCCGCGAGTTCGCCGTGCCGGTCACCGCCCGCGGCTCCGGCACCGGGCTCGCCGGCGGATGCGTGCCCCGCGACGGCGGCATCCTCATCGCATTTCGGGAGATGAGCGCGATCCTCGAGATCGACGTCGACAATCAGATCGCGGTGGTCCAGCCAGGGGTGAGCCTGCGCGAGCTCGACGAGGTCGCCGCGCGGCACGGGCTCGTGTACCCGGTGTTCCCGGGCGAGAGCAGCGCGAGCCTGGGTGGCAGTGTCGCGACCAACGCGGGCGGAATGCGCGCCGTCAAGTACGGGGTCACCCGCCACCAGGTGCTCGGGCTCGAGGCGGTGCTCGGGACCGGCGACGTCATCCGCACCGGCGGCAAGTTCGTGAAGGCGACGTCCGGCTACGATCTCACCCAGTTGATCGTGGGATCCGAGGGCACCCTGGCGATCGTCAGCGAGGCGATCCTGCGTCTCTATCCCCGCCATCCGCACGCCGCCACCGTGCTCGCGCCCTTCCGCACCGTGGCCGACATCGCCAAGGCGGTGCCGCGAATCGTCCAGAGTGGCGCCGCGCCGTTGATCCTCGAGTACATCGACATGATGTCGATGGCGGCGATCACCGCCGCGCGCGGCCTGGAGCTCGGGATCGGGGCGGCCGTGAAGGACGCCGCCCTCGCCTACCTCGTCGTCGTCCTGGAGTCCCGCGACCCCGGGCGCCTCGACGAGGACATCGAGCAGCTCGGCGACCTGATCACCATACTGGGCGCGCTCGACGTGTACGTGCTTCCACCACGCGCCGCGTCGGACCTGATCGAGGCGCGAGAGCGCGCGTTCTTTGCCGCCAAGGCCGCCGGCGCCAACGAGATCATCGACACCGTCGTCCCGCGAGCGCAGATTCCCGAGTTTCTGGCACAGGTGTCAGTAATTGCCACGGACACTGGGTCGATGGTCGTGGGGTGCGGTCACGCCGGCGACGGCAACGTCCATCTGTCGGTGTTCCAGTCGGATCCTGAACGCCTCGAGCAGGTGCTGCACAGCGTCTTTGCCGCGGGCGCGGCGCTGGGTGGCGCCGTGTCCGGCGAGCACGGCATCGGCACTGACAAACGCCGTCACTTCCTCGCCCTCGAGGATCCCGCCAAGCTCGCGCTCATGGGTAGGATCAAAGCGGCGTTCGACCCCGACGGCATCCTCAATCCCGGGGCGATGCTCGAGCCGTCGCGCGCGTTGGCAGCATCGAGCGCTGGATGATCGGCGCCGAGGCGCTGGTTCGAAGCCTTGTCGCCTCGGGCGTCGACGTGGTGTTCGCCAACCCGGGCACATCCGAGATGCACTTTGTCGCCACCCTCGACGCGGTGCCCGAGATGCGCGGCGTGCTCGCATTGTTCGAAGGCGCTGCCACCGGCGCCGCCGACGGCTACGCACGCATGCGTGAGGTGCCGGCCGCTGTCCTCCTCCATCTCGGTCCCGGCCTCGGCAACGGCCTCGCCAATCTCCACAACGCGAGACGCGCTCATGCACCGGTGGTGGCGATCGTCGGCGATCACGCGACCCACCACAAGCAGTACGACGCGCCGCTCGAGTCCGACATCGACACGGTGGCGCGGAGTGTCTCGACGTGGATCCGGCGCAGCGTTCGCGCCGAGGAAGCCGGCGCGGACGCCGCCGCGGCGGTCGCAGCCGCATACGGTCCGCCGGGACGGATCGCAACCCTGATCCTGCCCGCGGACGTGTCCTGGTCCGAGGGTGGGTCGACGTCACCTCCGGCGCAGCGGACCCCACGAGCAATGGTCAGGGTCGAGACACTCGAAGCGACCGCGGCCGCGCTGCGCTCGCATGAGCGTGCCGCGCTCCTGCTCGGCGGCACTGCGCTGCGCGAACGCGCAATCCAGGCGGCGTGCCGGATCGCGCAGGCGACCGGCGCCGAGGTGCTTGCGGAAACGTTCCCGGCGCGTGCTGAACGAGGCGGCGGGATTCCCGCCGTCCAGCGCCTGGCGTACCTCGCGGAGATGGCCGCGGGGCAGCTCGACGGGCTGCGCCATCTCATCCTCGTCGACACGAAGTCCCCGGTGTCGTTCTTCGCCTATCCCGGCAAGCCGAGTGACCTCGTGCCCGACGGCTGCGAGGTCACGATGCTCGCGGGCGGCGGCGACGACGCCGTGGCTGCGTTGGAGTCGCTCGCCGTCGAGGTCGGTGCCGAGCCCCACCCCACGATCACCGACGCAGCAAGGCCCGAGAAGCCCAGCGGGGAGCTGAGCGCCGAGTCGATTGCGCGCGCGATCGGCGCGCTGCTGCCAGAGGGTGCGATCGTCTCGGACGAGGCCAACACCAGCGGTACGTTCCTGCCGACGTTCACGGCCGGGGCGGCTCGACATGACTGGCTCAGCCTCACCGGCGGGTCGATCGGCCAGGGACTCCCCGTCGCGCTCGGGGCCGCCGTCGCGTGTCCCGACCGGCCGGTCCTCGCCCTCGAGGCAGACGGGTCAGCGCTCTACACGCTGCAGTCGCTCTGGACAATGGCCCGCGAACAGCTCGACGTCACCACGGTCATCTTCAGCAACCGCCGCTACGCGATCCTGCGCATGGAGCTCGCCCGCGTCGGTGCCACCGCGTCCGGTGCACGGGCACTCGAGATGCTCGACATCTCGCCGCCCGAGATCGATTTCGTCGCGCTCGCCCGAGGTTTCGGTGTCCCCGCCACCCGACCGGCGAGTGCGGACGGATTCGCAGCAGACCTGGTGCGAGCGTTCGCTGAGCCGGGGCCTCACCTCATCGAGGCGGTGATCCCCTCCCTGTTCTGATCAGCGCCGCAGTCGCTCGCCGGCTCGGATCGGGATCGCCAGCCAGTTCTCGCGGGGCGGCAGCGGACAGCTCCACTGGGGGTCGTAGCTGCACGACGGCTGGTAGGAGAAGTTGAAGTCGAGGACGAGCCGGCCGTCGCCGCCGAGATCGGCGCCTTTCGCGGTGTCGAGCAGGTAGCGCCCGGCCCCGTAGGTCTCATCACCGGAGGTCGCGTCGCGAAAGGAGAGGAAGAACCCGCCGGCATAGTCGAGCAGCCAGAACATCGACAGGGTCAAGGGCGTGCCACCGAGCGAGAAGTGAGCGGTCCCGGCGCGCTCCGCGGTGACGTGGCCGGAGGTCGATCCGGGGAGCTCGAATGTGGCGCCGTCGGCTGCCTCGAGATAGGCGACGGTGCTCAACGCCGGGTCGTAGTCGTAGTACGCGGGAGACGTGGCGTCCCCCCGCTCAGCCGCCGGCACGGGGCTCTGCGGATGCGACCGGAACAGGCGATCACGAACGTCACACCAGCGCTTCCACGCCGCGACCGCGTCCGGCTCGGCGCGGATCGCGGCGTACAGCTCGCTCACCTGGCGGCGCCAGTCCGCAAGCTCGAGCCGTTCGGCGATCACCGAGGCGCGCCCCGCGATGTCTTCACGATGGCGCTCCGTCAGGGACCGTCGCCGTAGACGACGCCGCCGCGGAGTTCGTCCAGGCGTCGCATTCGGGCATGCGCGGTCTCGCCGAGACGGGCGAGCACCCCGGCGATCAAGGCCTCGGTGAGCGCTACCGCGGAGACCAGCGTGTCGAATGGGGTCACCGTTGTCCGGACACCGGTGACGAGCACGAAGCGCGCCGAAGCAGCGGCGGGTGACAACCACGGATCGGTGACGAGCACGACCGTGCTCCCCCGTCGCGCGGCGACCTTCGCGCTGTTGATGGTGTCGCTCTGGTAGCGGCGGTAGTCAAAGACGACGAGGATGTCCCGGCGCCCCAGGTCGACCAGGTGATCCGCCGGATTGCTCCGTTCCGGGTCGATGAGCTCCACGCCGGGGCGGATGAGATGCAGCTGACTCGCCAGATAGCGCGCCAGGAACGTGCTCACCCGTCCGCCCAGCGCCAGCACCCGCCGGCGCGAATCTGCGAGCAGGTCGACGACCGCATCGAAGTCGTGCTCCGAGACCATGTCGACACTCGCCCGCAGGCTGTGCTCGTAGGTCGCAAACGCGTCGTGGAGCATCGACCCGCTCGAATCCCCGGGTCGGGTGAGCTCGTAACGGGCGAGCGGTGAGCTGAGCCGCTCCTGCAACTCCTGACGCAGCGAATCCTGGAACTCCGGATACCCACGCAGGCCGAGCTTGGCGATGAATCGCGTGACCGTCGCTGGGCTGACTCCCGCCCGTTCCGCGAAGCGCGGGAGGCTCTCGAGCCCGGCCACCGGATAGAAGGCGAGCAGGACCTGGCCCAACCGCCGCTCCGAGGCACTGAGCGCTCCCATCCGCTGGCGAACCAACTCGCCGACCAGGAACTCGGGCATTGAAACGATTCTTACAGTTTTGACCCGGTTGGGTTTGTTCGATAAATCTGTTGACGCCGGTGCAGATCCGCTGCTACTGTGCGGCCACCACAAACCGGAGCGCATGGGGAGATGAGCCGATGACCGTTCAGCCTATGGACAGCGATACCGAAGCGCTCCACAGGATGGGGTACGCCCAGGAACTGCTGCGACGGATGGGGGGCTTCTCCAACTTCGCAGTGTCGTTCACGATCATCTCGATCCTTTCCGGCTGCCTGACCGCGTATGGCGTCGCCATGTTCAACGGCGGTCCGATCGACATGAACATCGGCTGGCCGCTGGTCGGGATCATGGTCATCATCGTCGGCCTCGCTATGGCCGAGGTCTGCTCGAGCTACCCGACCGCCGGTGGTCTCTACTACTGGTCGGCCAAGCTCGGCGGCAAGAATGGAGCAGCCTGGAGCTGGTTCACCGGCTGGTTCAACCTCGTGGGCCAGGTGGCGGTGACCGCCGGCATCGACGGCGGGCTGGCGCTCTTTGCGTCAGCGTTCATGAACAACTGGTTCGGGTACCCCCTGACACCGTGGCCGATCCTCGGCGTCTACGCGGTTGCGCTTGTCCTGCATGGGCTGCTCAACACCTTCGGGATCCGGTTGGTCGCACTCCTCAACGACATCTCCGTGTGGTGGCACATCACCGGCGTGATCGTGATCGTCGCAATCCTCCTCATCGTTCCGAAGCACCATCAGTCAGTTGCGTTCATCTTCACAAGCTTCAACAACGGGACTGGTGCGGCGTTCCCGGGGAACGTGATCTACGTCTTCCTGATCGGTCTGCTGCTTGCGCAGTACACATTCACCGGCTACGACGCGTCCGCGCACATGACCGAGGAAACCAGGAACGCGGCCGTCGGGGG